>JBCCHV010000011.1 GCA_039028635.1 Acidobacteriota bacterium | reverse complement strand
TTCTTCGCGCCCTCCCCCCCGCCCGCTTGGCTTGTGGGGCCCGGCCCTCCGTCTCGGCGCGTTTGGTGGTTGCGGTCCCGCTCGGGCCCCCCCCCCCCCCCCGCCACCGTCACGCCATCGCCGGTGTAGCCGCGGGCGTGCATATCGTCGACCTGGGTCAGCGGATGGGACTCTTCGAAGAACGGCTGCCAGACCGGCATCGCCTCGACCACCTCGACGTCCGGGTGGCGGGCCAGCGCGCGGATCGCCACCGCATCGGCCTCGGCCGAGAAACCATAGAGACTGTCGTACTCGAAGAGCACCTCGAAGCGGCCGCCAGGGGGCTGCGCCAGCACCCGGCCAAGCACCTTGGCGACATCCTGCTGAATCGCCTTCAGGCCCTGGGCGTCGCCATAGGCGCGACCCTTGACCCGGGAATCGGCGAAGGCCTCCGGACGCAGCGACACCTGAACTCGGTGCAGGGTCTCCGAGCTATCCAGCTCCGCCGCCAGGCGGGCGCTGATCTTCGAGTCCCCGAGGGAGGTGGATGGCTCGCTCGCAACGGAGCCAGCAAGGAAGAACACGAGGCCGCCAACGATGAAAGTCCGTGCAAGCATCAAAAACTCCAATTCTCCGTCCCGCAAAACCCCAAGCTCGCATCGCTGAATCACCTGGGCGAGCCCTACTGGCGATTAGCAAGCAGCCGTGTGCTCGTCAGCACGCGGCCCCCGAGCGCGAAGCGCGAGGCGGCGGCGAAAGCCGCCGAGGACGGGGGTGAGAGCGCACGACATGTGCGTGCGCTCGAGGGGGGGGCCTGGGCGGCGCCGCGCCAGCCCCCCTGAAAAGAAAACCGGTCGTTAGTTCGAAGTCGCGCAGCGCCTTCGAACTAACGGCTCCAGGGCGGCTTGACGCCATTCGAGCGCGCGTAGGCGATGGCCTGGCCGAGGTGCTCGTGGGCGTGACCGTTGATGACCAGCATGATGCTCCAGGCGCTGCGCTTGCCACCGAAGAAGGGCAGCTCGCGGTCCATGTCACCGCCCACCGCCTCTTCGAAGGCCTCTTGGGCGTAGGCGATGGAGCGCTTGAGCTCGGTGACCACCTTGTCCTTGTCGGTGATGCTCTCGAGGTCGCTGGCGTCCTTCGCCGGTGCGGCGCCGAGAGAGGCACCGAGGATGAAGTTGACCTCGGCGACATGCATGAAGTTCTCGCTCACCGAGCGAATGCCCTCGGCGGGGCGCCAGTCGTACTTATCGGCCGGCATCGCTTCGGCGAGCTGGACCAGCTTGTCCGAAGCGCGTTCGAAGTCGCTTTGCTGAGCGCGATGGAAGCCGTCCTGGGCGAAGGCCGGGGTGGCGATGAGCAGGATGAGAAGGAGCGTGAGTCCAGTGGCGCGATTCATTGGGAAGACTCCTCGAGGGGGAATGGGAAGGCGGCGAAGGCCGCCCGGTGACGCCTCAAATCCTACCAGGAAGCGCCCGTCCTGGCCCTCGAAGGCTGCAGAATTCAACGACGAAACGTTTCTCGGCCATGGAAACACGGCCAAATAGGACGAGGAACCGCCGCGGGGCGGTATCCTTGAATTCGGGTCTTCGACTTGAATTGAAAAAATGATCGATTGACGAGCCGGTCCTGCCGGTCGTTCCTCTTGGGGGAGGAGTCTTGATGATGCGCCCGACCACGAACCGTTGGACGTTGGTGATCGCTGTTCTGGCCTGCCTGTTGGCAGCTCCTGCCGTTGCCTCGATGAGTGAGCTCGAGCTCTTGCTCGACCTCGATGCGCAAGCGACGACGGGCTGCACGGTGGCGACGGCGGACGGCCCCTTCGAGGGCGTCGAGGCCGTGCTCATCACCACCGTAGAGAACGTCTCGACCACCCCGAGTGTGATTTCCGTGGTGCGTCGCGACTGCGACAGCGGCAGCGGGACCTTCGGTCCGGCGATGGTGGTCGACGCGCCCTTCGCACCGCCATGGGATGTCGGGGTCGGTCTCGGCGTCGCGGGATCGGATGCGATCGAGACCTACTTGCCCCTCCAACTGCCGGCGAGTCAGCGGTTCATACGGGTGGCGGTGATCAGCCGCGAGGACACCGGCGGCGGTGAGGACGCGTTGCTCGATCTCCCCTTGCTCGAGGTCGGTGGAGTCTCGGTGCTCGAGATTCCGACGGTTTCCCAGTGGGGCTTGATGCTGCTCGCCTTCTTCCTGGCGGCGATGGCCCTCTACGTGCTGCGACGCCATCCCTCGACGCTGGCGATGGTGGTGGCGGCGGTGTTGCTGACCGCGGCGGTCGGTTCGGTCTGGGCCGGTGGGGGGCTGTTCCTTCCCGATGGCGACATCAGCGAGTGGGCGGCGGTGGTGCCGCTGGGCAACGACGGCACCGGCGATGCCCCCGTCGATGCCGACCTGGTGGCCCTTTTCGGCGCCTCCGACGAGGCCCAGCCGGGGCTGGTGTTCTTCCGCATCGATGCGGTGCTCAATGATTGTCCCGAAGCCCAAGACGACGCCCTCTCGGTGGTGTCCTCGGCGACCCTCGCCGGCGACGTGCTGGCCGACAACGGCTCCGGCGCCGATTCCGATCCCGAGGGCGACAGCCTGACGGTGACCGCCGTCGACGGTGTGGCGGCGAGCGTCGGCACCCAGATTACGCTGGGTTCGGGCGCCTTGCTGACGGTCAACGCCAACGGCACCTTCGACTACGATCCGAACGGCGTCTTCGATCCTCTGGCGCCCGGCGAGGCGGCAACGGACGGCTTCGCCTACACCATCGAAGATCCCCAGGGTTGTCCCGACTCGGCCGATGTCACGATCACCGTCGATGGCGTCAACGATTGCCCGACGGCGGTCGATGACGACGTCGCCACCGACGAGGACACGGTCTTGAACGGCGACGTCACCGTCGACAACGGCAATGGTCCCGATTCGGATCCCAAGGGCGACTCCCTGGTGGTGATCGAGGTCAACGGCATGGCGGCGAGCGTCGGCACCCAGATCACGCTGGGTTCGGGGGCGCTGCTGACGGTCAACGCCAACGGCACCTTCAGCTACGACCCGAATGGCGCCTTCGACGCGCTGGCGGCCGGTGCGACGGACACGGACAGCTTCACCTACACGATCGATGACGGCTCGGGGACCTGCTCCGAGACGGCGACGGTGACGGTGACCATCACCGGCGTCAACGACTGCCCGACAGCGGTGGACGACGCGGTGTCGACGGACGAGGACACGGTCCTCAATGGCGATGTCACGGCCGCCAATTCGACGACGGCCGACTCCGACCCGGAGGGCGACACGCTGGTGGTGACGGAGGTGAACGGTGTGGCGGCGAGCGTCGGCACCCAGATCACGCTCGGTTCTGGCGCCTTGCTGACGGTGAACGCCAACGGCACCTTCAGCTACGACCCCAACGGCGCCTTCGACGACCTGGCGGCGGGTGCGACGGATACGGACAGCTTCACCTACACGATCGATGACGGCTCGGGGACCTGCTCCGAGACGGCGACGGTGACGGTGACCATCACCGGCGTCAACGACTGCCCGACGGCGGTCGACGATGCCTTCTCGGTGGGCGAGAGCGGCACCCTGAACGGCGACGTCACGGCCGCCAACCCGACGACGGCGGATTCCGATCCGGAAGGCGACACGCTGGTGGTGACGGAGGTGAACGGTGTGGCGGCGAGTGTCGGCACCCAGATCACGCTGACTTCCGGGGCGCTGCTGACGGTGAACGCCAACGGCACCTTCGACTACGACCCCAACGGCGCCTTCGACAGCCTGGGCGATGGCGATACGGACACGGACAGCTTCACCTACACCCTCGACGACGGCTCCGGCACCTGCAGCGAAACGGCGACGGTGACCATCACCATCAATGGCAGCAACAGTTGCCCGACGGCGGTGGACGATGCCGTGTCGACGGACGAGGACACGGTCTTGAACGGCGATGTCCTGGCCGCCAATCCGACGACCGCCGATTCGGATCCGGACGGTGATCCGATGACGGTGACGGCGGTCAATGGCATGGCGGCAAGCGTTGGCGTGCAGATCACGCTGGGTTCGGGTGCGCTGCTGACGGTGAATGCCAATGGCACCTTCAGCTACGACCCCAACGGTGCCTTCGAAACCCTGGCCGCCGGTGCGACGGACACGGACAGCTTCACCTACACGATCGATGACGGCTCGGGGACCTGCTCCGAGATGGCAACGGTGACGGTGACCATCACCGGCGTCAACGACTGTCCGACGGCGGTCGACGACGCGGTGTCGACGGATGAGGACACGGTGCTGAACGGCAACGTCACGGCGGCCAACCCGACGACGGCGGACTCTGATCCGGAAGGCGATTCCCTGACGGTGACGGCGGTCAACGGCAACGCCGCCAACGTCGGCGTCCAGATCGCCCTCGGCTCGGGCTTGCTGACGGTGAATGCCAACGGCTCCTTCAGCTTCGATCCCAACGGCGGCTACGACTCGCTCGGTCCCGGGGACATGGCCCAGGAGCAGTTCACCTACACCCTCGATGACGGTTCCGGGAGCTGCTCCGAGACGGCGACGGTGACCATCACCATCACCGGCGTCAACGACATCCCGATGGTGGTGGGCGAGACCTTCGACACGGTCTCCAACACCCTGCTGCAGGTGGCCACGAGCCAGACCCAGACCCCCTCGGTGTTCGTGGCCGGCAACCTGCTGTCGAACGACAGCGATGGCGGCGACGGCCCGGCGCCGCTGTCCGCCTCCCTCAACACCGCCACGGCGGGCGCCGTGGTGACGGTCAACTCGGACGGCACCTTCACTTACCTGCCGCCTGCCGGGGCGACCGGAATGGACTCCTTCACCTACGACGTCACGGACGGCTCGACGGCGGTCACCGGCACGGTGGACATCACCTTCGTCGGCCGCGTCTGGTACGTCGAGAACGATGCCGCCGCCGGTGGTCTCGGGCGGTCGAGCGATCCCTTCGACACCCTCGCCGAGGCGGAGACCGCTCACGGCGCCAACGACATGATCTGCGTGCGCACCGGTGACGGCTCCTCGACCGGCCATGACGGTGGCATCGAGATCAGCTTCTCCGGCGTCCTGCTGCACGGCGAGCACCACGGCTGCGAGCCCAACGTTTCCGTCAACGGCAATCCGGCACCGACCTCGCTGGTGCCGGCGAGCGCCGGTAACCACCCGATGATCGATCACGCCACCGGCGGCGTCGGCGTCCAGGTGACGGCCGACTCCGGCGACCTGACCGGCATCTTCGTGCGCGGCCTCAACGTCGACGGTGACGACAACGCCATCGACGTCACCGCCACCGGCGGCAACCGCGTCGAGGTGACGATCAACAACAACATCGTGCGCGATGGCGGTGACGACGGTGTCGACGTCAACCACAACAGCACCGCCAGCGACAGTCGCGTCGCGATCGTCGGCAACGCCCTCACCGCCACCGGTGACGCCGCCGAGGTGCGCACCAGCAACGGTGGACTCGAGGTGGTGTTCGACAACAACGCCGACATCACCGGCGGTGCCAACGGTGTGGTGATCGATGGCTCCGGCGGCGGCACCCTGGTGGTGTCCTCCTTCGCCGGCAACTCGGTGCATCAGGACACCACGGGTAACGGCATCGTGATGAACGGCGTCGTGCTCGATGCCGACGGCGGCACGGGCGGTGGCGGCGATGGCGACTTCACCGGCGATGCGGTGACGGCGGGGAACACGGCCGTCGGGACCAGCGGTGATGGCGTTGGCGGCTCTGGAATGGTGCTGACCAATATGACCGGCGATCTCGCGTTCGCTGATCTCGACGTGGTGGCCGACGGTGGGAGCGGCCTGCGGGCGACCGCTGCCGGGCCCTTGAACGCCGGCGCCGGCGTCGGCTTCCGGCTGACCACCGGTGCGGGCACCAGCCTGACCTCGACCGGTGGCGCCGCCCTCGATCTCGATCCCATGACCGCCGCCATGACGGTGGCTTCCCTGAGCTCGACCAACAGCGCCGCGAGCGGCGTCAGTCTGGACGATGTCAGTGGCTCGGTGACGATCACCGGTGGCACCATCACCAACCCGGCCGGCGTCGGCTTCCTGGTCGATGGCGCGGCGCCGGTGGTGAGCTATGGCGGCTCGATCACCGGTGCCGACACCACCGCCGTGCGGGTCGCCAATACGGTCGGCGGCACGGTGACCGTGGACAACGGCAACCTGAGCACCGACGGCGGCAGCTTCGCAGCCATTTCGGCGAGCAACACGGATGGTGCGGTCAACGTCACCAACATGGCCGTCAGTCACTCAAACGGCCGAGTGATCGTCTTCGACGACGTCGATGGCGGCAGCAGCTTCGGCGGCACCACCATCGCGACCACCAACCACCACGGCATCAGCGTGCAGAACAGCGCCGGCAACATGACCTTCCCGGACATGGTGATCGCCGGCGGCACACCGGCGCCGGTGGATGCCGTTTTCCTCAACGCCAACGGCACGGCGACGATCAACTTCAGCCGGGTGGCGGTCAACACCAACGGAGCGGGCGTGCGTGGCTTGGTGGCGACCGATTCGGGCACCGTCAACGTCACCGACAACACCAGCTCGATCGCCTCGACGGGCGGTCCGGCGGTGGTGATCAACCCGACCGCCGTCGGCATGACCTTCGCCAGCGTCAGCTCGACCAACAGCAACGGCGCCGGCATCAGCCTGACGCGAGTCACCGGCTCCTTCGTCGCCAGTGGCGGCACCATCGCCAACGCCGCCGGCGTGGCGATCGATGTCGACTTCGGCTCCGGCACCAAGACCATCGACAGCGACGTCAACAACTCGGCGTTGCGCTCCGTCGAGGTGACCAACCACGGCGCCGGCACGGTGACCCTGGGCGGTGCCATCACCGACACCGGCCAGGGCATCCTGCTCGACAACAACGATGCCGCGGTGGTGACGGTGAACGGCGCCCTCGACCTCGACACCGCCACCTTCGATGCCTTCGTGGTGACCAACGGCGGTACCGTCAACGTGCTCGATCCGACGACGGCCCACTCGCTCAGCACCACCACCGGCCGGGCACTGCGGGTCGAGAACACCAACATCGGTGCCCTGGACATGACCTTCCGCGATATCTCGGCCAACGGTGCGTCGAGCGGCATCGTGCTGACCAACACCGGCACCAGCGGTGGCGTGACGGTGACCGGTGACAATGTCGACACCACCCAGGGCGGCAACAGCTCCGGCGGCTTCATCCGCAACACCACCGGCACGGCGGTGCTGGTCGATCGCAGCCACGAGCTCAACCTGGCGCGCATGCGAATCCTGACGCCGGGAGGGAACGGCATTCTGGCGGATCAGCTCAGCGGCCAGGGCTCGCTGATGCACATCACCGTGGAGGACGTCGATGTCGCCAACACCAGCGCCGTCTTCCTGCGCAACGACAACGTCAATTTGAACGCCGGCACCGGCTTCACTACCGGCAACTCGATCTTCCGCAATGCCGTCACCGGCCAGGTGATGTTCCTGGTCGAGGGACGCGGCAACTCGCTGATGAACGTCACTGTCGAAGACAGCCTGTTCACGGATCTGGTGCCGGACGCCTTCCAGCACTCGGCGGGCCTCGATCCGGGCGACACCGGCACGGTGACCTCGGTGTTCCGCAACAACACCGTGAGCAACGCCCGCGCCGCGGTCGGCTCGAGCGTCATCAACATCGGCAAGGCGCACAGCGCGAGCTCGGCCTTCACCATCTCCGGCAACACGATTCAGAACGTCGGAATCCCGGGCGTCAACGGCGGGGTGATCAACATCGCGGCCGCGGCGGCCAACGCCGGAGGCACCATCACCGGCACGATCTCGGGCAATCGCATCGAGAACGTCCAGGGCCGTCGTCGCGGGATCAACATCGTGCCCGAGCCGGCGAGCGGCTCGGTGGGCGTGGTCGATGTCACCATCGACAACAACGACATCAACGACATGACCAACGGCATCGGCATCTTCATCGATGTGCGCGAGGACACGCCGACGTCGCACTTCCGGGTGACCAACAACCGCGTCGGCACCGGCAACTTCGGGACCACGGCGGGCAACGTGGGGGGCACCCGCGACGGCGTCTTCATTCAGGCCGACGACACCGATCCGAAGACCATGAACGTGCTGTTCACGGACAACCAGATCCACGTCACGAACACCGGAACGGGAACGTCTTCGGATCAAGCGGCGGTGATCAAGGCCGACAACGACAACTGCACGGTCAACGCCACCGTCCACGGCAACACCATTATTCAGGGGGCCGGCGGCACCGGCGACTTCGTCTTCGAGGCCGAGGGATCTTCGACCTACTGCCTCGACCTCAACGGCGCCAATGTCGGAGCCGACGCCAACTCGGCGGCTACCGGCATCGTCCTCGAGCGCGAGGCGGCGGCCACCTTCCATGTCGAGGGCATGGGTGCCGGACCGAACAACAATGCGACGGTCGAGGCCTTCCTCGATCCGCGCAACAGCAATCATGTGCTTTCGCCGGTGGGGAATGGCTTCACCAACAACGGTGGCGCCGGCTGTCCGACCCCTCCGTAGCGATTTTTCGATGGCGGTACTGAGAGCTCTCGCGGCCGTGCGGCCGCGAGTCCGAGGGATGTAGGGAAGGTTGCCGATCCGGGGGCGGTGTACCCACCGGGCGGTTCACAACACTCACCAAAGGAGGTGGAGATGTCGGAACCATTTTTGGCGGAGGTCCGCATGGTGGGCTTCAACTTCGCGCCGCGGGGGTGGGCGTTCTGTGACGGCCAGATCTTGCCGATCAATCAGAACCAGAGCCTCTACTCGCTGCTCGGCACGACCTACGGTGGCGATGGCCGAACGTCCTTCGGTCTGCCGGACATGCGCGGCCGGGTGCCGATGCACGTCGGCCGCAGCAATGGCGGTGGGGATCACCGGGAAGGCCAGAAGAGCGGTGAGGAGACCCACACCCTCTCTGGCGCCGAGATGCCTCAGCACGACCATGTCTTGCAGGTCACCAACAACAACGGCACGACCGATCAGCCGAACGGTCGAGTGCTGGCGAGAGCCGTGGGCGCCACCATCTATGGCGAGTTCGGATCCCAGGTGGCGATGGCGACCGGCACCGTTGCCAACGTCGGCGGCGGCCAGGCCCACGACAACATGCAGCCCTATCTGGCGGTGAACTTCGTCATCGCCCTGCAAGGGCTCTTCCCATCCCGCAACTAGAGGAGACGAAGCATGTCAGAACCTTTTGTGGGAGAGATGCGCATGTTCGGCGGTAATTTCGCGCCGCGGGGTTGGGCCTTCTGTGATGGTCAGCTCCTGGCCGTTTCCCAGAACGATGCCCTGTTCAGTCTCCTCGGCACCATCTATGGCGGCGACGGGCGTACCACCTTCGGCCTGCCGGACCTGCGGGGGCGAGTCCCGCTTCACGCCGGGTCAGGGCCCGGCCTGTCGCCGCGCCGCTTGGGGGCCAAGGCCGGAGCCGAGAAAGTCACCTTGACGGTCAACCAGCTACCGAGCCACACCCATGCGATGCAAGCCACCAACAGCCTTGCCAACAACCAGGATCCGGCCGGTCGGGCTCCCGCCTCGGCCATCGGCATCGACGCCTGGGCCGAAGACCCGGATCCAGTGAATATGAGCACGCAAGCGATCACCAACGTCGGCGGCAGTCGCAGCCACACCAATCTGATGCCGTTTCTGTGCATCAACTTCATCATCGCCTTGTTCGGCATCTATCCGTCGAGGCACTAGGAGGCGATCATGTCGGAACCATTCACAGCGGAGATTCGCATTTTCGCCGGCAATTTCGCGCCGCGGGGTTGGGCCTTCTGCAATGGTCAGCTCCTGCCGATTGCTCAGAACACGGCGCTGTTCTCGCTCATCGGGACGACCTACGGTGGCGACGGTCGCTCCACCACGGCGCTGCCCAATCTCAAGGGGCGGGTGCCGATGCACCCTGGCCGCGGCCCCGGCCTGACGTCGCGCCGGCTCGGACAGCGAGGCGGCGTCGAAATGGTGACCCTCAGCGAGGCGCAGATGCCGAATCACACCCACCAGCTCATCGCTTCGGGTGAAGACGGTAACTCGCAGAATCCGCAGAACCACCATTTCGGTGCCGGCACCGACATGTATGCGAATGCAGCCAATTTGCAGGCGGCGGCTGATCCAACTCTGCCGAACACCGGCGGCAGCCAGCCGCACAACAATCTGCAGCCATTCATCGTGATGAATTTCATCATCGCGTTAGTCGGCTTGTATCCGTCGCGTGGCTGATGGCCGGCGAAATTTCTCGGAGTTTTCTTTGGACCCATGACTTCAAGGGAGTGAGTAATGGCTGAGCGAGGACCTTCTCAAATCGGATATCGGGCCTTCGTGCGGGACTTCGATCACTCGGACGGTCGGGACGGCGTGCTCTACGTGCTGGCCACCATGAGTTTTCCGGACGGTGGCTGGACCGCCATGATCGTGCCTCAGGCCGACAAGCTCGATGAGTGGCGTCTGTTGGTCGAGGCGCCGCCTTACGGTGACGGCAAGCGCACCTACGTCATCGCTTCCGGCACCACCGAGCACCAGATGGAGCACGTGCCGAAGGTGGTTCGGGTTTGCTATGGCGACGACACGACCGAGGTCAAGGTCGAGCCCTGGAGCTAGCAGGCGGCTGAAAAAGTCGCGTGGCGACTTTTTCAGCGCCTGCTGTTTTCCGAGAGGGGCTACGCGCCCCTGACTGCGCGGCCCGCTCCGGCCCAAGAAGCGCGGTTCTTGGGCCTCCTCTCCCGTCGCGGCGGCTTCGCCGCCGCCGGGCCCTCTCGGGCCCGGCAGCCGGTTGGCAATGAATTTTCAGCAACCTGCTGGCAGGCGCAAAATGAGCGACACGGCGGCCGACTCCGCCTCGTCGCGGGCGGTCAGCCCGCTGGGCTCGGAGGCCCTCGGGGATGAAGGATGCCGTGAGTCGAGAGTTTTCAGCGTCTTGAGGGCGGTGGGTCCGGGGGCGGCGTGAGCCGCGCCCGGACCTGCAGTCGTCGTGGTAGAACTGGCCTCGCTCAGAGTTCGTCCAGCGAGCGGAGGAAGCGGATGTCTTCAGCGGAAATCGAGCTACGCCCCATGACCTCAGAGGACCTGCCCTTCCTGCTGCAGGTCTACGCTGGAACCCGCGCCGAGGAGCTGGCGGCGGTGCCGTGGAGCGACGCGGAAAAGGAGCAGTTCGTCCGCATGCAGTTCGAGGCCCAGCACACCTTCTATCAGCAGCAGTTCCCCGACGCCGCCTACGACCTCGTGGTGGTCGACGGTGAGGCCATCGGTCGCCTCTATGTCGATCGTCGGACGGACGAGATTCGCCTGATCGACATCGCCCTCTTGCCGGAGAAGCGTCGTGGTGGTGTCGGCAGCCGGCTGCTCGCCGAGCTCCTCGCCGAGGGGCAGGCGGCGGGACTGCCGGTGCGAATCCACGTCGAGAAGAACAATCCCGCCCTCAGCCTGTACCACCGCCTGGGCTTCGAGGAGCTCGAAGACCAGGGCGTGTACTACCTGATGGAGTGGTCGCCTAGGTAAAGACGGCCTCGTACTCGAACCCACTCTTTTTCGGGCCGAGGGGGACCAGGAAGAGTTCCATGGTGCCGAGGTCGGAATGGCCTAGGGAGTAGATCGCCTGTTCCAGGACGGGCGCTTCGGGGCCGCGGAAGAGTACCGAGAAGGGCGGTCGGGTCTGGCCGTCGTGTTGCGGTAGGGCGGTGACCTCGTGGATGGTCAGCTCGAGCTCGGCGGAGTCCGGCAGAGTCAGATGGACCTTCGTTCCAACGCGGTCCGCAAAGGCATCCTTCTGCAACTGGTCGAGCATGACGCGATCTCCTCCTTGGTCTGGAGCCTCATTCTCGCGGACCGCCGCGGTGGGGTCAAGGCGATATAATGGCTCTATGGCTGAGACCTTTACGGGAGAAAACCGCCGCGGCCTGATCCGAGATTTCGCCGCTCGCCTGAAGCATCCCCAACTCTTCTTTCTCGCCGCCTCGGTGTTCGTCATCGACCTCTTCGTGCCGGATCTGATTCCGTTCGTCGACGAGATCCTGCTCGGCCTGTTGACCGTCTTTCTCGGGCGTCTCAGAAGGCCGGAGCCGGGCCCGGCGGGCGCCGCCGAGCCACGGGTCAAGAACGTCACGCCCCCCGACCAAGAGCCGCGTCGCTGAGGCCTGCCGCGGCTTCCGTCCGGGAGCACCGCGAGCTCACCCTGGCGCCGCCAGAACTGCTCAAGTGGAGGGCTGCGCGGCGCGCTCCAGAAGCCAGGTCATCTCCTGGCGCAGTCGAGGCATGTCGACGGGTTTGGGAATGAAGCCGTCGAAGGTGGCGGCGTTGGCCTTGACTTGCTCTTCCTCGGTGGCGAAGGCGGAGATGGCGATCACCGGCAGGGGCTGGGTCCGAGGATTGCTTCGAATGCTCGAGAGCACCCCGTATCCGTCCAGGCGAGGAAGCTGGATGTCGAGCACGACGAGGCGCACCGGATCCTGGTCCCGGTGCGCCGCGTCGAGTTGCTCGAGGGCCTGGATGCCATCCTCGGCGAGGCGGCACCGGTAGCCCCAGCGGGTCAGGACTTCGCGCAGCAGGATGCGACTCGCGAGGTCGTCTTCGACGATCAGAATCAAGGGCTGATGATCGTGTGCGGCCGGTTCCTGGGTCCGGTTCACGAGTCGCCTCCGGGAGCGGAGGAAAGGGCTGCGATCAGCGCTTCCTTCCAGTGACTGGTAGTGGGGTCGATCCACCGGGTCGCCCGCCGGTCGCGGCGCGGCCCACCTTCACCGCTGGTCCGGTCGTCGAGGGCGATCAACGGCATCATGGCGGTGACCGGGTCGCTGCGCAGGCGGATGAGGGTCTGGCTGCCGTCGGAGTCCGGCAGGTCCATCGAGACGATGGCGGCGAAGGGGTGGAGCTCTTGAATCAGCCGCAGAGCGCGCCGGCCATCGCGCGCCGAGATCGGTCGCAGCCCGGCCTCGACCAGCGCTTCGGCGACCTCGTCGCGGGCTTCGCCGGGCTTCATCACCACGATGACGGTCTTGGCGCCGCGGCCCAGCTCCGGGAAGTGGGCCCGCAAACAGTCGCTGATCGCCCCCAGGGTCACGGGCTTGATCAGATAGTGATCGACACCGTGCAGAAAAGCCCGGCTCTTCGATTGCGTAGAGGCCATGACGATGGCGAGGGTGCCGCCGTCGTCCCGGGGTGAGATCTCCGCGATCGCGGGCCAGGGGTCGGGAATGCCATCGAGATCGAGAACCCAGGCCGCTGGCCGAAGGTTGCGGATCATCTCCGGGAAGTCTTCGAGGGCCGGCACTTCGATCGCGGCATAGCCCTCCCGTCGCAGCTCGGCGATGCGCTGACGGCGTTCGGCGGCGGGACCACCGGCGATCAGGATTTTGGTCGCCGAGGCCGCGACCAGGGCTGCCTGGCGCAGCGCACCGCTGCTCCATTTCGGGGCTTCCGTCGGGAGGTAGAACCCGAAGCGGCAGCCATCGCCGCGACCTTCGCTCTCCACCCAGACCTTGCCGCCCTGGGCCTCCACCAGGCGGCGCACGATGGCGAGGCCGAGACCGGTGCCGCCGGCCGGATCGCGCGGTCCCGAGCCCGGCTGGCGAAACTCCTCGAAGACCTTCTCGTGCAGGCTCGGAACCAGCCCCGGCCCGGCGTCCGTGACCGTCACCAGGCAGCGATCGCCATGGCGTTCTCCGGTGACCTCGACTTTGCCATCGAGGGGTGAGTAGCGCACCGCATTGCACACCAGGTTGAGCAGAACTTGCCGCAGACGTACCGGATCGGCGTGGATCTCGAGGCCGGCTTCGGCTTCGAGCTCGAGATGGATGCGGCGCTCCTTGGCGAGCAAGGCGGTCATCGAGGCCACTTCGGCGAGCAGGGGCGCCAGCTCGATCGACTGGAGGTCGAGGGGAAGGCTGCCGGTTTCGAGGCGCGCGAGGTCGAGCACGTCGCCGATCAGATCGCGCAGGTGATGAGCCCCCTGGCGCACGAACTCGAGGTAGGAGCGTTGCATCTCGCTGAGCTCGCCGGTGGCGGGGTCGTTGAGCAGATCGGTGAAGCCGCAGATCGCGTTGACCGGCGTCCTCAGCTCGTGGCTGACGGTCGCCATCAGCTCACTCTTCAGGCGGTTGGACTGCTCCGCTTCGCGGATTCGCCGGGCCAGCTCCAGGTTCTGTGCTTCGATCCGTTCGAGGTGGGCCTGGCGCTGGCGCTCGAGGCGATGGCGCTCGGTGACGTCGTGTAGAACGAGCTGCAGAGCCAGACGCCGGCTGGGGCCTTTCTCCACCATCGCCCAACCTTCGACCTCGACGGCCTGCTGGTCTTTCGCTTCCAGGGTGAGGGCGAGGGGGCAGGCCTGGTCGCTACCCTGGACCTCGGTGACCAGCGCGTGCCAAGGGTCGTGTTCGTCCTCCGGCAGCCAGCGCAGGATGCTGTGCCCTTCCGTTTCCTCGGTCGAGAATCCGGTGGTCCGAACCCACTGGGGACTGGCGAAGACGATGCAGTGCTCGCTGTCGAGGGCCAGAATGATGTCGCCGGAGCGCTCGAAGATCTCGTGGTACTGCGGCAGATGAACCGCCTTGGCCGAACCCTTCGGCGAGCTCATGGCGCGCTTTCGAGGACCGTGAACGGGCCGATCTCAGCGCGGTCGCAGCAGGTCCGTGGTCGACTGTCCTGGACAGTCAACCGGCGTAGCAGCTGAGAACCTGCTATCATTTTCCTGGCTTCCCCGAGTGGGATTTGTTGTCTTGCAGTAATCACCTTCGCACGACTGGCGCCCGCAAGCCGCCGGTCCCGTTCTAGCGCCGCACCGCAACCGTTTCCTTCGCCAGACATTGCGCCCCGGAGGCGCCGAGGAAAGTGACCGACTGCTATCGCATTCTGGCCGTCGACGACGATCGTTCGATCCTCGCATTGCTCGAGCGCATCCTGGTCGGCCAGGGCTTCGACGTCTGGCTCGCCGAGAGCGGAGAAGAGGCGCTCGAAATCCTCGAGCGCCGCGGCTTGCCGCACTTGATGCTGGTGGATCTCTTGATGCCCGGAGTCGGCGGTCTCGAGCTCTGTCGGCGGATCAAGTCCTGGAGCGACGTGCCTTTGATGGTGATCACCGCCGTCGACACCAAAGAAACCCTGGTCGATGTGATCGAAGGCTTCGCCGAAGACTACATCGTCAAGCCGTTTCATCCCGCCGAGGTGGCCGCTCGGGTGCGGCGGATCCTGCAGCGCATCGGCGACTTCTCTTATGTGGCGGGGCCGCGCAGCACGGTGGACGACCGACTGAGCGTCGACTTCGCGGGCCAGCGGGTGTGGGTCGAGGGCGAGCCGGTGGACCTCACCCCCACCGAGAGCAAGCTCCTCTACCTGCTGATGAAAACGCCCGGCCGACCGTTGCCGAGCAGCTATCTGGTGCGTCGCTTGTGGCCTACCGAAGAGGTCTTCGAGGACGCTCTGCGAGTGCATCTGCACCGCCTGCGCAGCAAGATCGAGCCTCAGCCCTCGAAGCCTTCCTACGTGCGAACCCAGCGCGGCGTCGGGTACGTCTTTTCTCATCCCGGGTCTCGCTGAGGAGTCGGCGCCGAGCCCTTGACCAGAACGAGGGTGCCGCTGCGTCGCAGCACGGCCAGCGCCAGACGCAGGTGAGCGGGCGACAGCGCCAGCTCCTTGGCGAGCTCTACGAGAGTGCTGGGAACGCCTTCCTCCAAAGCCTCGGCGATCGCCGGTAGGGCGAGCTCCGGCCAGCGCTCGAGGTCTTCCGGTGGTACCGGACCGCTGCGCGCGAAGACCTCTCCAGGCTTCGGCAGCAGCGGGCTCAGGCGGCGCGTTTGATCTTCAATCCAGGCGGATCGCAAGAGGATCGACTGAATGTCGAGGTTGGCATCGGCCCAGGAAGGGCGATCTTGCGACACCGGGCGGGTTTCGAACTCGAAGCGTCCGGTCTCGAGGTCGAGGGCCGCGAGGACCGCCTCGGTACCGGTGAGGGAGCCGAGGGCGGCGCTGCGGACGGTGCCTTCATCGAGCACGAAGACGGCGTGGCCCTTCGCACTCGACAAGGTGAGCAGCCCACTCTTCTTCTCCTCCTGGAGGCGCTGCAGCACGGTCGGGCACGGAAAGTCCTGGAGGTTTCCCTCGAGAGCGCTCTCTTCGCTATCGGGCGAGCGCGCGACGCGACCGACGCGCAGTGCCAGCTCGACCGGGTCGAAGGGCTTGACGACGAAGTCTTCGGCGCCTTCCCGCAGTCCCCGAATGCGATTCTCGGCCTCGCCGCGAGCCGACAGGAAGACGATCGGCAGTGAGCGCGTGCTCGGTGCCTGGCGCAGGGCGCGAAAGAGCTCGAAGCCCGACATTTCCGGCATGACGACATCGAGCACGGCGACATCCGGCGGGTCGCTGGTGGCGAGATCGAGGGCCTGCCGAGGATCCTGGCTGGTGGTGACATCGAACCCCGCTGCTTCGAGGCTCGTGCGTGCCGCCAGGACCGTCACCGGGTCGTCGTCGACGATCAACACACGCGTCATGGAAGCTCGAATCCTCGCCGGTGGAGAGTCAGTGGCCGCTCGGTCGGGCTAGACCGCCCTTGTCACGAGGTTTCCTCGCGAGAGGCCGTAGGTTCTTGAAGATGCCAGGCATCCGTCGCTGCCACGACGCCGCCGTACTCGAGGTACTGCGAGGAGAGCAGGCGACGGATAACGCAGCAGATTCGGGGACATACGGACTCGCAGCGGAAAGCTCGTGACAAGGACGGGCTAGACCGCCGAGGCGATGGGGACCTGACCCAGGCGGCCGATGAGCTGCAGCAGGTCGTCCGGGTTGAAAGGCTTGATCAGATACTCGTCGACGCCCAGGGCGAGGGCCTTCTGACGGTGCCGTTCACCGGCGCGCGAGGTGATCATGATGATCGGCAGGCCGCGCAGCTTGTCCTGGCCGCGTACGGTGGCGGTCAGCTCGTAGCCGTCCATGCGCGGCATTTCGATGTCGAGCAGCATGACATCGGGCATGTGGGGCAGCTCCTGCAAGCGTTCGAGGGCCTCGATACCGTCTTTCGCGGTGTGCGCCCGCAAGCCGTTTTGGGTGACCAGGTTGGCGAGCACTCGGCGAACCGACAGCGAGTCGTCGACGATCAACACCGAGGATTCCGGTGGCGCGGCGATGGAAGGGGCGGTCTCGGTGCGCCGAACGTCCGCACCTGCGCCCTGCCAGGCGACGCGATAAGGGTCGAGAATCGGCACCACGGCGCCGTCGCGCTGCACCGTCAGGCCGAGCCAGGCGGGCTCGCGCCGCAGCAGGTGAGGCAGCGGTTGAACCGCGATGTCGCGGGCTTCGTTGAGGTTTTCCACCAGCACCACCAGGCTGCGGTCACCGAGGTTGAGAATCAGCGCCTGAGGGCTTTCGCCGAGGGGCTTCGCCGGCAATCGCAGGGTGTCGGCGAGGTCGAGCACCGGCAGACGTTCGCCGGCGCGTTCGAGAAAGCGACCGTTGGCGTCGCTCAGGAGGTCGCTCTGGTCGACTCGGGTGACCTCTGTAACCGGGGCCAGGGGCACCGCCACGGTGCGGCCGCCGGACTGCACGAAGATCGCCTGGAAGACCGCCTGGGTGAGCGGTAGGCGGAGCACCAAGCGGGTGCCTTCGCCAGGCTCCGACTCGACGTAGATCGAGCCGCGCAGCTCGGCCAGGCGGGTGGCGACGACGTCGAGGCCGACGCCGCGGCCGGAGATCTCGGTGATCTCCGAGGCGGTCGAGAAGCCCGGCCGGAAGAGCAGGCTGTAGCCTTCCGAGGGGGCGAGATCGTCGTCCAGCCGGGGGTCGACGAGGCCGCGCTCGACGGCCGCTTCGCGCACCGCCGAGAGGTCGATTCCGCGGCCGTCGTCCTCCACCGCCAAGAACACCTGGGCACCGCGCACGCTGGCCGAGAAGCGCACCGTGCCGGGGCCCTCTTTGCCCGCCCGCCGACGCTCGTCGCTGTCCTCGAGGCCATGGTCGACGGCGTTGCGCACCAGGTGGAGGAGAGCATCGGCGAGATCTTCGAGAACGCCCTTGTCGAGCTCGACGGTACCGCCGACGAGCTCGAACCGGACGTCTTTGCCGGTGCGGGCGGCGGTGACGCGGACGGCCCGGCTGAGGCGCGCCTCGAGGTTCGAGACCGGCACCGTACGCAGGCGCCCGAGGCCCTCTTGCATCTCACGCAGCAGGCGGCGCTGACGGCTGAGGTACTCGTCCAGCTCCTGATTGGTACCACCGAGGTCGGAACCGGCGGTGGAGAGATCGTCGACCGCCTCGGCGAGGCGGCGGGTGAGGAGGTGGAACTCGGTGTAGCGGTCGAGCTCAAGCTCGTCGAACTCGCCGCCGTCCAGGCCGCTGCGCCCGAGGCCGCCACGGCCGCTCGCCAGGGCGAAAGCCTCGAAGTCCGTCGACAGCTCTTCCACCAGGCCGCGCAGGCGGCGGATCGACAGGTTGAGCTCGTCGACCTGGTACACCAGGTTCTGCTCGGTACGCTCGAAGAGGGTGCGCTCGACCAGCAACTGGCCGGCCAGTCGGCCCACCGATTCGACCCGGTCGAGGGGGACGCGGACCGAGGCCTCGGCGCCCGCCGGACGCTCTTCTTTGGGAGCCTCGGTGAGCTCTTGGGTGCGAACCTCGACGGGAGCCGACAGGCCGCCACCGGTCGCCAAGGCGGGGAGCGCGCCACCGAAGGCCGCGGTCTGATCTTCGGGCGGCTGCGAGGTGGTTTCGTCGGCCGTTGGCGGCGCCGGATCCGCGGCCTCGGCCGCCGGCGCGACCGGTTCGACGATCGGCGATGGCTCGCTGAACGTCTTCTCCGGTGTCTGCGCCCCGGCTGTCTGCTCCCCAGGAGTGGTGAGGGCCCGGACCAGGGCGATCAGGGCGTCCGCCTGCGATGAATCGGTGGGCTCGGCCTCGGCGTTTCCCTGGGTTAGCTGATCGAGCAGCTCGAGCCCCTCTCGCACCTGGGCGATGGCGGTCTCGGGATCGTTGCCCGAGGCGAAGGCGGTGCGCTGATCGAGCATGTCCTCGAGGGCGTGGGAGAGGCGCGCCGCCACCGAGAAGCCGACCACTGCCGAGGCGCCCTTGAGGGTATGGAGGGCCCGGCTGAGGCGATTCAAGTCGGACTCCTGAGCTCCCTGGTCCTCGATGCGGTCGAGGGCCGCCGAGGCCTCCGAAAGGTGATCCTGGGCCTCGGCTCGGAAGCCGGCGACCAGGTCGGCCTGGAACTCCGGATCGGAGCTGAGATCGAAGAGACCCATCTTTGGTGCCGGTGTGGCCGGCTGAGGTGTGGCCGGCTGAGGTGTGGCCGGCTGAGGTGTGGCCGGCTGAGGTGTGGCCGGCTGAGGTGCGGCCGGCTGAGGTGCGGCCGGCTCCGCCGGTGCGATCTCGACCTCGATCGCCGCCTCCGCAGGCGGCCGGTCGAGGTCCGCCCCGGCGGACCCCCCGGGTTCGGCACCGAGGTCGTCGAGGTGCTCGCTGAGCTCGCGGCGCAGCTCGCCGAGGCGTTCCCGGGTGGCAGGGTCGAAGGGGCGCAGCTGTTGCGCGACGGCCTGGGTCATCCTCTCGCCTTCGCCGGCGAGGGTAGCCAACGGCTCCAGGCCGACCATCTCGGCGGCTGCCCGGATGCAGTGCAGCGAGTTGCCGGCCTCGCGAGCCGCTCCCCCGATCCGGGCGGTGGCCTCGGTGCGGGTGAGCAGCTCGTCGACGGACTGTAGATAGGTCCTGACCTCGGCGACGAGGGCGACCACCAGTGCCTGATCGTTCACGATGCGCTCCCTTCGACGTTGACGTCGGCTCAGGCCGCCTGCTCGGGCAGACGGAAGCGGTCGACGGACTCGCGCAGACGGTCGGCGAGGACCGTCAGCTCACGCAGCTCTTCGGCGGCTCGTTGCGACACCTCGACGTTGCGCAGGGTGTCGCCGGAAACGTCGGCCATGGTCTTGGCCGCCGACTCCGAGCTCTGCGCCTGGCGCCGCGTGGAGGTGGCGATGTCGCGAATCAGCTGGGTGAGCTCCTGGGTGACGCGCTCGATCTCTTCCAGGGCCTGACCGGCGGCGACGGCGATGGAGGATCCGCCGACCACCTCCTTGGTGGTCTCTTCCATCGCCGAGACCGCCTCCTGGGTGTCGCTCTGCATCGAGCGCATCAGCGATTCAATGCTGCGGGTCGAAGACGAGGCGCGCTCGGCGAGACGCTCGACTTCTTCCGCCACCACCACGAAGCCCCGTCCGGCCTCGCCGGCGGCGGCTGCCTGAATCGACGCGTTGAGGGCCAGCATGCCGGTACGGTCCGCCAGGTCCGCAATCAGCTGGACGATCTCGCCGACCTCCTGCGAGCTCTCGCCCAGGCGCTTGATGCGCTTCGAGGTCTCCTGCACCCGGTTGCGAATCGCGTTCATGCCGTCGATCGTCTTGGCCACCGAGTCGGAGCCCTGCTTGGCCTTCTGCAGCGCCTGCTCGGCGACGGTGGCGGCGGAGCCGGCGCGCTCGGATACGCCCTGCATGTCGTTGGCGACGTTGCCGAGGACGGCCGAGGTCTCGCGAATGCGGCTCGCCTGGTCGGTGCTGCCGGTGGCCAGGGTCTCGGTGGAGTCGCGCACCGCGCCGGCACGGCTCGACACGAAGACGGTCGCCGACTGCACCTCGCGAATGATGCGGCGCAGCTCGAGGATCATGAAGTTGAAGGAGTCGGCGACAGCGCCGGTGACGTCGGCACCGACCTCCGTTTCCTTGCGCAGATCGCCTTCCGCCACCGCGCTGACCTGATCGAGGAGCTTGATGATCGAGCCCTGCATCTGGTCGCGCTCGTCGCGGCTCTGCATCAGGCCGCGGATGTTGTCGAGCATGGCGTTGAAGGCGCCGGCGGTCTTGCCGAGCTCGTCACCACCGTAGACCTTGGCGCGGGCGTCGAAGTCGCCGACCGCAACGCGCGAGAAAGTGTTGGTGATCGAGCCGAGCTGGCGGCCGATGACGCGCGCCGTGCCGAAGCCGGCGAGGCCCGCCACCAGCAGCGCCAGGCCGAGCAAGACAGCGGTTCGAATGAGGGCGTCACGGCGGGTGGAGCCGATCAGACCGGTGACGAACTGCTCCTGCTGGGTCACCTGGTCGGCGCGCCGCTGCGAGAAGTCGGCGGAGCCGCTGATCAGACTTCGGATCGGGTCCTTGTAGGCGCCAATGAACAGGTTGGCTTCCTGCGGCGTTTGCAGGGTGCCTTCCTCGATCTGCTCGACGGTGGCCTCGAAACCGGTGAAGTAGGACGCCAGGCCGGCGGTCATGGACTCCACCGCCGCTGCGTCGTCGGGGTTGGTCGCCAGGCTCCGGAGCTCGGCCAGAGTGGCTTCGAGCTGCTTCTCCTGAGTCTCCCAGCGAGAGAAATAGTCGGCCTGGGCCTCGGCATCGCCGATGTTGAGGAAGTAGTCCTTCTCGAAGCGTCGTAGCTGCAGCGCGGAGCCCTGCGCCTGGCTGGCGAGGGCGGCGATCCGGACGTCGTTCTTGAGGATCTGCTCCGCGGCCTCGGAGACGCCCTGCAGGGCGAAGAACGAGGCGACGCCCAGACCGGCCATCAGCAAGAGGCTGAGCGAGAAGGCCAAGATAAGCCGCGTGGTGACCTTGATATTGCGCAACATGACCAGACTCCTATGAGATGAAAATCCAATTTCCCAGGCCCTGCCAGGCATCTGGCGGGGCTGCGCCGGGCGGGCTCGGCCCTAGGACGCCTCCGCCTGGGCGTTCAAAAACTTCTCGAGGTTGGTGCCGGAGAGCACCGGCAGCCACTCCTCGTTGCTCGTCACTGCCTCTGCCACCAGGGCCTCGGGCAGACTGTCCAGACCGACCTCCGACGGGGACCGCGGGGTCGGCGGGACGCTGCGACTGCCTTCGATGCCGCCGACCAGGACTCCCAGCGGCTCACCGCCGGACCCGGATAGCACCAGCAGGCGCTCCCCGGTGCTCGGAGTGCTCTCGGAACCGCCGGCGAAGTCCGCCAGCCGCGCCACCGACACCGGGCCGAGACGCCAGCGGGCCACCCCCGCCAGCCAGCTCGGGCCGAGGGGGAAAGGGTAGATCTCGAGATCCTTCTCGATCGCCAGAAGAGCCTCCGTGGGGACGAAAAAGCGTTGGCCGGCGGAGCTCACGACGATGCCGCGCCAGGTCTCGGTGGGGGCTTCTGGGGCAGCTTCCGGAACTCCCTGCGGCGGGATCGCTGGGCGGCCCTCGGCCTGCGGTGGGGAGTGCTCCGGCGGTTGGTTCACGAGTCGCTCTCCTGGCGGCCGAGAACAAACTGATCCATCCCCTCCTCCCGCCAGATCTTGAGGGCGCCGTCGTCACCGTTGTCGATTCTCAAACCCAACGCGTTGACTGGATAGGGATACTTCTTCTGGTGCTCGATCCAGTTCTTTTTGACTTGTGAATCCATTGCCATCAATTGCTCCAAATCCTCGAATTCAGCAGATTGCTCGGGCTACGACGCCAGTTGCTTGCGTACCGTCGAGACCAGGTTGTCCGGTGAGAAGGGCTTGCTGACGTAGTCGTCGGCGCCCTGCTTGAAGCCCCAGAAGCGGTCGGCTTCGAGACCCTTGCTGGTGACGATCACCACCTTGATGTCGCGGGTGGTGGGATCGGACTTGAGCTTCCTGCAAACCTGGTAACCGTTGGGGCCCGGCATGACCACGTCGAGCAGCACCAGGGCGGGCCGCTCCTGCTGAATCTGGGCCATCGCCTCGTCACCGTTGCGTGCCATGGTGGCGCGGAAACCGTGATCGGTCAGGACCTTGACGATCGCCTGCCGCTCGGTGTCGCTGTCTTCCACCACCAAGATGTTGCCGTTCACCATTCCATAACTCCTCAGTCCCAAAGTTCTTGGTCGTTGATGCGGTCGATCTCGCGCGCGAGCTCGCCGGTGAATACCTCGAAAAGCTCTCGCCAGTCCTCGCTCTCGCGGTGGTTCGACACGAGGCGAAGCCAGCGATTCGTCGTGGCGACGAACAGACCCAGAAACAGGTGCCTCACGGTCTCATCGGCGGGTCCGAGACCGAAGAGAACCTGGCCGTCGACCACCGAGACGGCCCCTTCGCCGGAGCCGACCTGGCATTGCCGGTCGACCGCCAGCTCGAGGGCGTGATGGCCGAAGTGCTGCGGGTCGGTGCTTCGAGCCAGCAGCAGGAGCCGTTCCAGCATGCGTTCGAAGATCGGCCGTGGGCCGCTTTCGCTCGCCATCAGGGCGGCCAGGTCGCGCTCGAGGTGGGCGACGGTGGTGACCACCTCCAACGACAGGTTCGCCGGCAACTCGGGGACCGGCGTGGTCTCTGCCACCACCTGTAGGTGCGGCGCCGGGCTCTCCTGGTCGGCCTGCTCGAGGGGTGAACGCACTGCCGAGAGGCGCCGAGACGATTTCCAACCCTCTTGCTCCTCGCGTCGCGGCATCACGACTCACCTCCGTCGGAGAGATAGCGCTCCACGACCCGGCCGAGCTCGTTGGCGTCCACCGGCTTGGTGAGGAACTCGTCGGCTCCGGCGGCGAGTCCGCGGGCCCGGTCATGCGGTTGATCTCGGCCGGTCAGGGTAATCACCGCGATCTCGCGATCGCGCACTCGGCCCTTGGCGACCTGGCAGATCTGATGGCCGTCGATATGGTCGAGACCGATGTCGACGATCACCATGTCCGGTGAGCGGCTGTGGATCTTGGCGAGGGCCTCGAGGCCGTTGGCTGCGGTGATCACCTCGCAGGCGAGGGCCTCGAGCACCAGCGTGACCAGCTTGCGTACCGTCGGGCTGTCGTCGACGACCAGCACCTTGCCACGGATCTGCGGTGCTGGAGCCGAGGCCTCCGCCGGTTGCTCGAGGACCGAGTCTTCCCGGTCGCGGCCGTCGCCGCCCAGGGGGTCGGCGTCGTCTTCGGTCAGCGGAGGGGCCAAGGGACCGCCCTGCAGCACCGACTCGAGCCAAGGTCGAGCCAGAGAATGATCGGGGCAGATGGTCAGGACCTGCTGCAGGCAGACGGCGACATCCTCGGGGCTCTCTTCGAGAGACGCCAGAAGAAGCCAGGCCGCTTCCCGTTGTGGCGTGGTTTCGACCACCTGCAAGACGAGTTGGCGAGCGAGGGTGCGATTTCCGGCCTTGGCCGCCGCCAGCGCCTCCGCGAGGAGCTCGCCGCCGGGGTCTAGGTCGTTTGAAGAATAAAGGTCGAGGTGCATGATGAGGCTTGCTGTTCTAAGCTGGAACCATGGTAGGCAGCCTGCATTACGTCCCACGTTACGGATCCGCGGTCACCGATTCCGGCGCGCTACGAGTCGACCTTTGAACGCTTCCGTGCTCGACCCGAAGGTGCTTTCGAGCCTCGAAGAGCTCGGCGGCCGCGGGCTGCTCGCCGAGATGGCGGCGGCGGCTCTGACCCAGGGCGAGGAGCGGATGGTGGCTCTCGAGGGCTGTCGTCGGGAAGGCGACATCTTGGCCCTCGGGCGGGTTGCGCACGCTCTCCGATCGTCCGCCGCAGCTCTCGGAGCGCGTCGCCTGGAGGAGGCCTGCAGCACCGTGGAGCAGGCGACGAAACGCTTCGCCGGCGAGGATCTCGATGCGATGGTGGGTGAGCTGAAGGCCGCCTATCGGCAGGCCGAGGGCGCTTGGCGGGAGCTGGTCGAAACCTGAGCGGGTTTGGCCGGAACAGCGCCGGCCCGCGACGGCGTGATGGCCGAGCGGGCCGGGGAAGTGGGTCTCGGAAGGGCGCCGTCGGCGAGGGGGTCTGGAGCAGCCCCCCCTCGAGGTTTCAGACCGATGCCGATGGGCGCGCAGCGCTTCTTTACGCTGGTGTCTGGAAACGTCTCTCTAGAAACGCGGGCTGAGAGGACCGGGGTGGACCGGTCCTCGCGGTGCCGGCATGGCTTCGACGGTGACCTCCTTGGTGCAGGTGCAGTGGGTGATGCAATCGCCGTCGCAGCTGCAGGGCGAACAGCTTCCGTTCACCGGATCGCAACCGCGGGTGGCACACCAGGCTCCGGAGCACTCGGCGGTGCAGGTGAGGGTGCCGCCGCCGATGAGGTTGGATTCCTCGTCGATCAGGGCGAAGCGCTGGGTCGACACCTTGGTGTCCTTGCCGTCCTTCAGAACGTGCTCGGTGTTGGCGCCGCTGACCGCGACGATCTCGCCGCGAGCCAGCAGCTCGAGGCTCGATGAGGACGTCGCGTCGAGAGCTCGAGGCTCGCAGCCGTCACGCTTCGATTCGGCCAGCGAAGAGCCGACCGAGGAAAGCAGCAGGAAGGCCAACAGGACTGTGATTTTCTTCATGGCGAACTCCATTTCTGGTCAGTTGCGAGTTCTCGGGCCGATGGGAACCGGTCCGGGATTCACCGGTCCGGGAGCCATCTCGAAGGTCGTCGACTTCTTGCACGTGCAGTAGCCGTCGCAGTGAATACCGCTGCAGGAGCAGTGGGAGCACCCTCCGGTTTCGACCTTGCAGCCGCTGACGGTGCAGCCAGTGGCGCTACAGGTGCCTTTGCAGCTGGTATTTCCGGTGCCGATCAAGGAGCCCTCCGGGCTGCGCACTTCGAAGCGCAGGGACTCCACCTTCGAGGCACCTTCGGCCTGCACCAGGCGCAGCGGCGAGCCCAGGGCGAGCAGCTGATAGCCCTGCAAGAGGGCGGAGATCTCGGGGGCCGTGGCGTCGATGGCGTTCGGCTCGCACTTGGCGCTGGCGAGGCCCGAAGCGGCCGCCGGCAGGGCCAGCAGGGTCACGGTCAGGCTGAGAATGAAGATTCTTCGCATCGTCGACTCCTGGCTCTAGAAACGCGGTGAGCGCGGAATGTCGGGGGTCACCGGCCCCGGAGCCGGCGCCATCTCGACGGTGACCTTCTTGGTGCAGGTGCAGGTCGAGCTGCAGTTGCCGGTGCAGGAGCAGCCCGAGCAGCCGCCGTTCTCAGGGTCGCAGCCGGTGACGCCGCACCACGAACCGGTGCACTTTCCGGTGCAGGACAGGGTGCCGCCGCCGATCGCCCAGCCATCCTTGTCGCGGATGACGAAGGGCTGGCTGGACTCCTTGGCGATGGTTCCGGAAGCGTTGCTGTAGCGCACCATGGGTTGGGCGGTCGGAGCGACGTCGTAGCGCGCCAGCATCTCGGCCAGGCCGATGGCGGTGTCGTCGTAGGCTCGGGATTCGCATTTTTCGGCCGCGTAGGCACTACCCGAGGCCAACAGGATGAGGACGATGAGGCAAGTCCAGATCTTTCTCATGGCGATCCTTCCCTAGAAGCGCGGGCTGATCGGGCCGGGGGAGATCGGGCCGGGACTCACCGGCCCGCGCGGCAGGGTCTGGGCGGTGGTGGTCTTCTTGCAGGTGCAGGCGCTGCAGTCCCAGTTGTCGATGCAGGAGCAGGCGGTGCAGTTGCCATCGTCCGGGTCGCAGCCGGTGACGCCACAACCGCCGGTACAGGTGGCCTCACAGGTCAGAGTGCCGGTGCCGACGGCCCAGCCGTCTTTGTCGCGCACCACGAAAGGCTGGCTCGACTCCTTGACGGTGCGGCCGTTGCGGCGGGATTCCTGGACCGTCGGTGCGGCCAGCGCCTGGAAGATTCCCAGTCCGAGGACGGCGGTGGCTTCCGCCGAGGTGCTATCGACAGCGCGAGCTTCGCACTCTTCGCGGGCGTTCTCGGCGATCGCCGGGATCGCCAGCGCGAGCAGCAAGGCCAGGATTCCGATCCCGACGAGGTGACGGCTGAGTCCTTTGTTCATCGCTTTTCCTTTCTCGGCCTGCTGGCCGATGGTCGTGGCGCGGCGACCGCTGGGGCTCGTCGCGCACCGCTCGGGGCGCCGCAGCGCCCGGGAACGCGTCTCTCCGGACAGACCTCTCCCAATGGCGCTGCCCGGGGCGACGCGGGAGCCCTCGCCGACGGGCGAGGGATTCGATCATTCGTGGATCTACTGGTTTACGCGCGAGCCGCCGCGAGAACCGATCACCGTCCGGCTGGGGGAGCCGCTGAAATGCCTGGGGCCGGCCGAACCACGACAGGGTGAACCGGCGCGAGCTCGACTCGCGCATCGCGACCCTGGGAGGACAGCGTGGCCCACAAGACCTTTGTCAACCGAACCGATCTCGACCTGGCGGTGACCGTCTTCACCCGGCAGGGGGAAGATCCGCGAAACTCTGGCCCGACCCTGTTCATCGATGTGCTGGCGCAGGCGGAAAAGCGCATCGAGTATGGTGATGCGGAGAACCCGTTCCTCAACGGTGTCTCCTTGGCCTGGCGCAATGCCGGCTCGACCGCCAATCAGGGGCGTCTGGTGACGGTGCGCGGCAGCGCCTGGGACGACACCCTCAACACCAACGACACGCTGGTGATCGAGGCGGTCGAGAATCCCGCCGTGGTGGGGGAGAACCGGGGCGGCTAGCAGGCTGCTGGAAAAGCCGCTTCGCGGCTTCTCAGCGCCTGCTGTTTTTTTCAGGGGGGCTAAAGGCGCCCCCCTCAGGCGCACGCGGCCCGGCTACGCGCATGTCGCGCGCCTTCACCCCCGTCCTCGGCGCCTTCGGCGCCGCCTCGCCCGCTGGGCTCGGGGTCCCACGCGGGCCGGAAGTCCTCGAAACTGAACTTTTCCAGCGCTGCTAGCTGTTTTTTCCGAGAGGGGCTACACGCCCCTGACTGCGCGTCCCGGGCTGCGCGCCCCTGACTGCGCGTCCCGCTCCGGCCCAAGAACCTTGGTTCTTGGGCCTCCTCTCCCGTCGCGGCGGCTGAGCCGCCGCCGGGCCGGGGGCGCCCAGCCCGCTCGGGCCCGGTCGCAGGTTGCCGATGAGTTTTCAGCAACCTGCTAAGAGGAGCGGCCCAGGCCGCGGTGCGTTTCGAGCTCGTCGAGGGTCTTCGGCCAGTCGTCCTTGAGCAGCTTCGACAGCACCCGATCGGCCAGGATGCGGCCGTCCGTTTGGCAACCGGGGCAGTAGTTGCACTCGGTCTCGGCGTAGACGATGCGCTGAACCGGGGCGTCGCAGACCGGGCAAGGCTGACGGTGACGACCGTGCACCGCCATCTCGGGGCGAAAGGCGGTGACCTTGGTCGGGAAGTCGTCGCCGGTCTGGGAGAGCAGCCGGTCGCGCCACTCGGTCAACACCTGGCGACAGGCGGTGATCAGCCGCTCAGCCTCCGCCGGAGCGAGGTGGCGCGTCTGCTTGAACGGCGAGAGTCGCGCCCGATGGAGGATCTCGTCCGAGTAGGCATTGCCGATGCCGGAGAAGATGTGGGGATCGGTGAGGGCCCGCTTGAGCGTGTGGTTGACCGCCTGGAAGACCTCGATGAGCCGGTCGTCCGGCTCGGCCAGGACCTCGAGACCGCCGGGATCATGCTCGGCGAGGGCATCCTCCCCGGCCACCAGATGGAGGGAGGCGCGCTTCTTCGACCCCGCCTCTGTCAGCAGCAGCGTGCCGGCCTGAAAGTCGAAGGCGGCCAGCCCGAGGCGCCGCGGGATGGTGGCCCGGGGTGGTTTCCACTGCAGTCGGCCGGCGATCATCAGGTGGATCACCAGGAAGAGCTCGCCTTCGAGAACCAACACCACCCGCTTCCCCAGCCGTCGTACGGCGACGACCGTTCGCCCGGCCGCCTCGCCGAGGGGTGGCGACACCGAGCGCAGCACGAAGGGGCTCCCCAGGCGGACGCCGGCGAGGGGCTGTCCGACGACGCGCGGCCGCAGGGCCGCAAGGTAGACCTCGACATCCGGGAGCTCGGGCATGGCTTCACTCTATCGAGAGGGTGGAGCCTCGAGGGCCGGTGCGGAATCCGTTGTAGGGTCGAGCTTCGTCCCGAAAACGGAGGAGCTGCGACATGAACGGATTCGCTCTTGGAGCTGGTGTGCTGGTCATTCTCGCTTTTCTGGCTCACGCCATCGTCGGCGGTCGCGAGCTCGCCCTGCTCACGCCGGCCGCGGACCAGGGCAAGGCTCGTCTGGTGTGGACCCAGACGGTTTGCGGGTGGCACTGGGTTTCCTTCGACCTCTTGGCGGCTGGAGCGGTGCTCTTGGGCCTCGGCATGACGGACCTGTTCGCCGCTGAATCGGCGATTTTCTCCCTTTTGGCCCTCTATTTCTTGGGGGTCGGTTCGGTGTGGCTGGTCACGGCCGCCGTGGCGGGCCGAGGAGTGCCGCGGCGTTTCCTCGCCCTCGGGCAGTGGATCTTCTGCTGGGTTGTCGCAGCCTTGACCTGGCTCGCCGCCTAGCAGGTTGCTGAAAAAGCTCAGGTTCGAGGACTTCCGGCCCGCGTGGGACCCCGAGCCCAGCGGGCGAGGCGGCGCCTTCGGCGCCGAGGACGGGGCCGCCCTGGACGGTGCCGCCCTGGATTGGGGCCGCCCTGGACTGGGTGAAGGCGCGCGACATGCGCGAAGCCGGGCCGCGTAGGCCTGAGGGGGGCGCCTGCTAGCCGTTGGCCGGGATCGCGCGCACCAGGCGCAGGGCGAGGGCCGGATTGTGGTCGGTGGGGCGGGCCTTTTCGCCCTGGCGTAACTCGACCGTCTGCAGCAGCTCGCCGGCTCGCACCTGGTAGACCGTCTCGCGGGCATCGCCGAGTCGGCGAATCTCGATGGTGGCGCCGTCGCGGGTGAGGGCCACCAGATGGAGGGCGAAAGGCTTGCAGCCCTCGAACTGGCTCGAGCCGTCGTGCTCGGCGGTGATGTAGACCCGACCCATCACCTCCGAGTCATAGGAGATCTCGATCCAAGCACCGTCTCCCGGCGGCACCGCCCGGGACGATCCCGCCAGGGAGATCAGCAACAGGGCGGCAGCGAGGGACCGCAAGAAGAATGGCAATGGCTGGTGCATGGTGGTCTCCCCGGTCACTCGACGCAGCACGTGCCGCATCCGTGATGGTCGACGCAGCCGCCGCACATGATGTTCTCGCCGCACCAGATGCAGCAGTTCCGGGGGCGGAAGTCGGAAGTGGAGGGAGTCCAGCTGAGTAGCTCGACGGTGGCGTCGAGCATCGGCAGACGCACGGTGCCCCACGGCGGCAGCTCGACCTTCGAAAGCGGCAGAAGCTCGCCCTTCAGGTCGGCGCGATGGACGTCGAGGCTGGTTCCGTCGGCTTCGAGGTGGGGGACGATCCAGAGAGTCTCGGTGCCGCTCGCCACCACCAAGGGGGAGCCCCACCGATTGCTGAAGTCGATGGTCTCGCCGTCGATCTGGACCCTCAGCTCGAGGTCGTGGCCTCTGCCCGAGGCGGCAGAAGGCAACAGCAACAGGGCACAGACGAGAAGCAGAGGGTGGTGCCTCACGGTGGCTTCCTCAGGCGTTGATTGAAGACATCCCTTGCCTGAGGAGGTGCTGAAGTTCTGCAAAAAGGGGACAGTTCGGGCCCGAGACGACAGCTCCGAGGGTCCGTCGTGGTCCGCGCCTGGGTGATCGCCGGAAGCTTCCCGGCCGGGTTGCTCGATGAGGGGCGTGGCCTTCGGGTCGGGAGTGGAGGCCAAGCCCGTGGCCGAGGTTTGCCAAGTTTCGACGTCTTGCACGATGGAAAAAATATATCATAGAGAGATAAAAAATAACCTCATGAGAGCTTCTGATCCATCGCCATCGGGACTCCCGAGGCGTCACGGGACTCCGATCAGGATAAAGCTCGACCAGAACCGTGGATGCGCGTAGGAGATGACCTTCTCGCGGAAGACGGTGCGCTGAGTGCCCTGTTGCTCGAACAGCTCGCGGCGCGCCCGTTGGAGGGCGCTGGCACGGTCGCCGCCGGCGGCGAGATGGCGATAGAAGGCGGCCATCAGCTCGGGAGTGGTGCGGTCGTCGACATCCCACTGGGATGCCAGTACGGAGGCGGCGCCGGCGTAGAGGAAGGCCCGGCTGAGACCGACGATGCCCTCGCCACGGAGGAGCCTGCCGCGCCCCGTACGGCAGGCGGAGAGGGCGACGAGGTCGGCGGAGAGCTCGAGGGCGAGTACCTCTCGGGCCTGCAGCAGGCCGTCTTCGCCATCGCTTTCGTGAAGCAAGACGCCGGAGCTCATCGGGTGGCGATCGTCGACCAGGCCGTGGGTCGCGAGGTGGACATAGCGGAAGGCCGAAATCTCCGCCTTGAGACGTTGCTCGCTGGCCTGCCGGCCGGTGACGGCGCGGCCGCCGATGAGCTCTTCGACGGCTTCGACCTCACGTTGGGCGAAGCGCAGCGGAGCGAGCCCCGCGCGCTCCAAGGCGACCCGCTCGTCGGCACCGGGAGTGTCCGGTGCCATGGCGAGGAGGGCGGCGCGCGGCGGCTGCCGGCGACGTTCCCGCAGCTGGGCGAAGATGCCCGCCGAAGCGCTGTAGGCGATCGGCTTGTCGAGGCCGAGAAAACGACAGTCACGGTAGGTCTGGTGAATGGCGCGCTCGTCCGCCGGATCGGCGGGTTCGGTGGGTGAGCACGAGCGCACCAGGGAGCCGAAGGGCAAGTAGTGGAGGATGCCGTCCGGCACCAGCAGCAGCCGGCGCGCCGCGGCGATTTCCGGCGCCAGGGGGGCGATCAACCAGTCGTACAGCCGGCGGCCGTGGGCCAGGTGAGCCGCTTCGTCGCCGGCCAGGGCGAGGTCGCTGGCGCGGGCCGGGTCGCGCAGCGGCGCCAGGTAGGCCTCGAGGCTTCGGCCGAGGGTGTCGGCGGAGACCGGAATGTGCACCGCGCGCAGCTTCTCCCGACTGATCAGCCAGGCGAAGCTGCGTTTCTCGCTCACCCAGTAGGAGATCAAGATCTCGCCCGGCGCCAGGGCCCGCTGGGTGGTGCCGAGGTCGGAACGCGGCGGCTCGAGGAGGGAGTGCAGGCGGGGATTTCGCCGAGCGCGTTCCTCGAGCAGCTTGCGGTAGCGCTGCTCGAGGGCTTCGAGCTCCTGGCGCGCCGCGCTGCTGAGACCGTCCTGGGCGAGCTGTAGCCGCAGTCGGCCGATGGCATCGCCGAGCTCGGTGGCTTCTGCCGTCGGCGCGTCGGCGAGCTCCAGCTCCCGCGTGCCGAGCATCTCGAGGAAAGAGCGGCCGTGGAATCGCTCGGCATATTCGAAGGCGGCCTGCGGCTGGTCCGTGTCCATCAGATAGCGCACGGCGCGGTCGTACACCTGAACCTGCTCGGCGAGGAAGCGGGCTCGCTCGGTGGTGTCCGCATGGAGGCGGGAGCGGGCGGACTCGAAGCCGACGACGGCACGCTCGAGATCTTCGAGGGCGGGCCGGCGCTCGCCCTGCAGCCAGCGGGTTTCGGCACGGTTGCAGAAGGCGAAGTGCAGGCGCCGTTGATCGCCGGCCTGCCAGGCGCGGTCGATGAGGCGGTCGTAGAGCTTTTGGGCCAGCGCCAGATTGCCGCTCCGATGGTGACCATAGGCGAGGCTCGACAGAGCATTGAGGGAGGCGTTGTGGAGCGGCTCGAGGGTGCCCGAGTCGAGGGCCTCCTGGGCCAGCGCGATGGCCAGCCCGAACTCTCCCTTGCGAGCGGCTCGCGTGCTGCGCAGGCTGGCGACGACCGCCAGGCCACGGTCGTCACCGAGCTCGAGGTAGATCTGCTCGGCGTGATCGATGGACTGGCGCGAGGCGGCGTAGCTCTGCAGGTGGTTGAGGGCTCGGCCCTTGATCCACCGGGCCTCCGCCTCCCAGCTCCTGGCCGCCAGGAGCTGGGCCTCGGCGATCGCCCGATCGAGGTTTTCGACGGCCAGCCGCGGCGCGCTCAGCCAGACTTGGGCTTCGGCGATCACCAGGCGGGCTCGAATTGCCAGCTCACTACCGTCGTCGGTGTCGGCGAGGACCTCCTCGGCAAGCTCGAGGGCAGCGCCGGGGTCGCGTAGCAGAAGCGCCGGGGCGTCGGCCAGGGGATCGTTCTGCCCGACCAGGGACGGCACCGCGAAGAGCGCCGCGAGGGTAAGCCAGGCGGTCAGCTTCACGGTGCCGGAGGAAGCCGCTTGCGCGCTGTGACGGCGGCGATCAAGGCCTCCCGGGTGGCCTCGTCGACAGGCGCCTGGCGCAGTCCGCCGAGGGCCTCGTCGAAAAGTCCGAGGGTGGCCAGGTGCAGGCTGTCGGCGACGGGATCGACGCTGGGACGCTGCGCTAGCTCGAGAACTTCGGAGTCGCTGAGGACGCGGAAGGGCACGAAGGCCGAGGCGGCGGTGGTGCCGCCAGAGGTGACGTTGACCTTCCAGGCGTAGAGAGCTCCCCGCAGCAGCTCCGGAGCGTCGGCGGGCCAGGCGGCTTCGAGGACGCCGTCCGGCCGCGCCGCCGCAGCCACCGTGCGACGCAGCAGGAGGTTGTCTCGCTGGTCGACGACCAGCAGCTCGAAGGTCGCCTCGGCGGGCTCCGTGGCGGCGGGTTCCGGGGCGGCGGGCTCCGTGGCGGCGGCCCGGTCGCCGAGCCACCAGCGCAAGGCCGGGCGGGTCGAGCGCACGCTGCCCCAGCGCGGTGACGAGGGCGTCGGCCGCAAGCCTTCGCTGCCCTGGCGCAGCACCGGCTCGGCCGGAGGAGGCAGATCCTCGAGGCCGGCGAGAGGCGGCCAATCACCGGCGAGGGCGCGTTCGACGAGGGCTGCCGTGGCGTCGCCGAAGGCTGTCGCCGGCGCTGGGTTGTCGGCGATCGTCGGGCCGGCGTCAGGTTGGAGCAGGAACCACCCCGAGCCTACGGCGATCAAGGCGAGGCCCGCCGCCAGGGGCAGCCAGCGCCGCCGCAACGGCGAGCCCGCAGGCGCCGTCGCCACTGGATCGACGGCGAGGGCCTCCGATGCCTGGTTGGCCAGCGAGCGGCAGGTCGGGCAGTGGGCGAGATGTTCCTCCGCCCGCTGGCGGTCTTGGTCGCCCAGGACGCCATCGAGGAGCTCGGCCATGGTGACGTCGTCGAGATGGTCGCCGCGGCTCGGGGTCTCCCGCCAGGCCGCCGGCCAGGACGGTGGAATCGGGGGTCGGGAGTCGTTCATGGTTCACGCCCCTTGAGCCAAGGGGAGGCCGAAGGCTGCTTGCGAAAGAGGTCCGGCCGGCCCTGCCGCAAGCGCTGCCTAAGGCGGCGGAGGGCATCGTGAATGGCCTTGCGGGCGGCGCCGGGACGGGTGCCGAGGAGTTGGGCGATCTCGCTCGGTGAGCGTTCGTCGAGAAAGCGCAGAGCGAGCACCAGGCGGTCGCGGGGCGTTCCGCCGGCAAAGGCTCGGCGCACCGACTGCCAACGTTCCTGGGCTTCCACCGATTCGCCGGGCGTCGGCAGCGGCCGCGGTGGCGGCCCTTCGGCCCGCCGCGGTTCCATGCCGCCGACGGCCCGCTCGCGGGCCAGGCGCAGGGTGATGACCGTCAGGTAGGTCGACAGCTTGCCCTGACCACGCCAGGCTCGCAGCGCCCGATGGTCCTTCTCCCAGAGCCGCATCATGGTCTCCTGGAGAAGCTCCTCGGCGGCTTCCCGCGGCAGGCCGAGGCGGCCATGGGCGAGGCCGAGGACGAGGTCGCGATAGCGCTCCACGAACTCTTCCTCGGCGCCCGCTTCACGGGCCACGACTCGGCGCAGGAGGTCCTTCTCGTCGGCCACGTCGGCATGCTAGCAGCGACCTCCGGCGTTTCCTTCGACGGCCGGTCGCCGGCGCGCGAGCTCGGCCAGGTCCGGCATCGCTCTACTGCACCGTCGCCGACCAGCGGTCGGTGTCGCCGTCTTCGAACTTGTCGCGGAACAGGAGGCCGCTCTCCGGTTGCGGTGAGGCGAAGCCCCGCAGGTCGGTGTAGAGCTCGATGGACATGATGGTGGTGGCGCCTCCGAGGCTGCGGCGCGGCGACTGAACGAGAGCCTGCAGATGGAGGTCGAGACCGTTGACCCCGAGGGGCTGGCCCACGGGGGGTGGCAGAAGCAGGTCGTGGCGCTGCCCCAGGTTGTCGATGGCGATGCCCGAGAACTGAGCGCTGAGGGTGAAGAAGGGATCGATCGACGGCGTCTCGAGGCCGATCAGCAATCCCGCCGTGGGAGCGATCTGCTCGAAACCCGTGGGTCCACCGTGGGGAGTGAAATCGACCACCTGAGAAATCACCTGCGGCTGCCCTTGGAGGGGCGGGAACTGCATGTTGAAGAAGGCATCGAGGGTCGAGTCGATGGGCATCAGGCCGCCGGGGTTTTCGATCAAGACGCGGTTGCGGCCGGCGCCGGGCATCAAGGTGTCCGAGAACAGCTGGACATTGGTGCCCTGGGGTAGGGGATCGCCGCCGACCTCGAGCTGAGGAGGAATCATGACCCAATCGAGGGCGAGGGGCGGTCCGGGCAGCGGCACGCCTTCGAAGGTCATCACCCCCTGGAGCGGATCGAGCGGCGGCAGGAAGGCCAGCGCCGAGCCGGCGTCGGGCCAGAGGAACTGCGGGGGCGACGCGATGTCGACGGCGTTGATCAGGCCGGCGCAGGCCACCGCCGGATCGAGGCCCGAGAAGGCGCCATCGACGATCAGGCTGCCTTCGGCACAGGAGCCGTGACCGCACATGCTCCAGGGTCGCACGAAGAGGTCGAACTCGAAGGAAGCGCCTGGCGGCAGGAGGATGTTGCGATCGACCTGCGAGATGACCATGCCCCGCGGGTCCGGCGGCTGCGGCAGGCAGCCCTGGAAGAGGTGTTCCTCGAAGCCGATCGGGAAGTTGTCGCCCAGGCCCGGATCGGAGATCGAGAAGGGACCGGTTCCCGGAGGCATCGGACCGCTGGCGGCGGGCAGGCGTGAGGTGTTTTGCAGGTCGACGGTGAGAATGCCGGTGAAGGTCTCGGTCGGATCGTTGTTGGTGATGCGATAGAGATGGGTCCCTTGATCGCCAGGCTGCACCAGGCTGATCGGGCTGGGGTCGAGGAGCTCGAAGTCGAGGCGAGGCACCGCCGGGTTGCCCGGTGCCGGATCTCCGACGCAGACCGCCGAGCCGCCGGACCTGGCCTCCAGGATCATGCCGTCGGCGAGGGTGACGGTGGCGGTACCGGCGAGAGTGCAGATGCGCGGCGGTCCCGCCGGCAGGGTGATCGGCACGGTGATCTCGTTGAAACCTTCGGAGAGGGTCGCGGCGACCACGCTGCCGCCGCCGTCGCCGGCGGGCGTGCAGGTGGCGGTGTAGGTGATGTCGACGGTGTACGGGCCCGGCGGACAGAGGCCGGAGCCGGCCGGGAAGTCGCCGATCCCGAAGTAGACCAGGGAGTCGATGTCGAAGGTGCCGCCGGCGGGCAGCAGCACGACCTCGCGAGCCGCTTTGGCGAGGATCAGGGTCTTGCCGCAGACGGGCGGCGATGGCGTTGGCTCACAGGCCTGGACGGGCGAGATGAAAGGGGCGGCGAGAAGGAGCGCCAGGGCGACGGCGGTAGCCCGCGGGCTGGCCCAGGCGGGACTGCTCGCAGGATGGCTGGCAACGCAACGAATGATCGAGACCATCTCATTCCTCCGGCCGGGGGAGCCCCGGAGGGCTCGCTTCCCGGCAGCGACGGGTCGGGGGAACGGCCGCGGGCCCACGCCCCTCGGGAGCCGGTGAGAGGGGTGGGCCGCGCGGCCGAGCTCGGGTTTCGGAAGATGAGAGGGCGAAGCTCGGCGAGCGTTACCGAATTTCTCTGCGCCGAGGTCAGGGCAAGGCTAGCGGCCGCCGAGGACGGGGCCGGCCTGGATGGGCTGAAGCCTGTTCGGCCGCGACGACGATCCGCGCGTGCGCCCGGGCGGTCGCCTCAGGGCCGGCGACAGTCGGTTCCAAGAGCCGCCGTGTGCTAATCGAGCACTCGGCACCCGAGGGCGAAGCCCGAGGCGGCGGCGCAGCCGCCGCGACGGGAGAGGAGGCCCAAGAACCACGCTTCTTGGGCCGGATGAGGGGCGCGTAGCCCCTCTCGAGACAGACAGCGGCCGCCGAAGAAGTCGCAAACGCGACTTGTTCGGCAGCCGTCTAACGGGCTAGACGCAGGCCGCTGAACTGCCAGCAGGTATCGGCCGGGAAGAAGTTGCGATAGGTGGCGCGGATGTGATTGCCGGGGGTGACGCAGGAGCCACCGCGCAAGACGAACTTGTTGCTCATGAACTTGCCGTTGTACTCGCCGAGGGTGCCGTCCAGGGGGCGATAGCCGGGATAGGGCGAGTATTGGCTGGCGGTCCACTCCCAGACGTCGCCGAACATCTGCCGCGGGCCGGCGATCCCGTCGTCGGCGGCGGGTAGGGGGTGGAGGGCTCGCGACTCGACGAAGTTGCCGCTCCTCGGCAGGGTGGCGGCGGCCGCTTCCCACTCGAACTCGCTGGGCAGCCGGGCGCCGGCCCAGCGGGCGTAGGCATCGGCTTCGAAGTAGCTGATGTGGGCGAGCGGTAGAGAAGGCTCGAGCGGCCGCAGGCCGTGGAGGGTGAAGACCTGCCACTCGCCGTCTCGCTCCTGCCAGTAAAAGGGGGCCTTCCAGCCCGCTTCTTGCACCTGGGCCCAACCCTCCGAGAGCCAGAGGTCGCCGCGCCGGTAGCCGCCGTCGGTCAGAAACTCGAGGAACTCGCCCTGGGTCACCAGCCGGTCGGCGAGCTCGAAGGGCTCCAGGAAGTAGCGGTGCCGGGGGCCCTCGTTGTCGAAGCTGAAGCCGTCTTCCGGGCGATGTCCGATCTCCCGCAGACCGGCCTCGTAGGGCAGCCAGCGCAGCGCCTCGACCGAGCCCGCCGGGGTCGCCGGCCGCGGCGAGGTGTCATAGGCCGGTCGCAGCGGATTGACCGACAGGACGTGCTTGATATCGGTGAGCAGGAGCTCCTGGTGCTGCTGCTCGTGATGCAGCCCGATCTCGACCACCCGGTGGATCTCTTGGGCCTCTGAGTCGTGACGCCCGGCGAGCGAATCGAGGAAGGCTGCCATGGCCTCGTCGACGCGCTGGCGGTAGGTGTAGACCTGCTCCACCGTCGGGCGGCTGAGGTAGCCCCGCTGGTCGCGGCAGTGGCGTTCGCCGGCGCCCAGGTAGTAGGAGTTGAAAAGGAATTGGTAGTCCGGGTCGACGACCTCGTAGCCGACGGCCTGGGGCACCAGCACGAAGGTCTCGAAGAACCAGGTGACGTGGGCGAGGTGCCACTTGGTGGGGCTGACGTCGGGCATCGACTGGACGACGTAGTCCTCGGTGGCCAGCGGTGCGGCGAGGTCTTCCGTTTGCCGGCGAACGGCGAGGAAGCGGTCGGTCAGGGGCGCGCTGTGGGCGAGGTCGGAGATCATCGGGCGGCTCCTGTCGAGGGGGTCAGGAAGGCGAGGCCGAAGCGGCCCTCCCGGTCGCTGATCCAGCGCTCGAGATGGAGGCCGGCATCGCTGGCCAGTCGGGTCACTTCGTCGGCGGTGAATTTGCGGCTGATCTCGGTGTGGATCGACTCGCCGGCGGCGAAGTGCGCGACGCCACCGGCGCGGCCGAGGGAGACGCGCTGCTCGACCGTCGCCACTAGGTGCATTTCGATGCGGCGCCGCTTGCGGTCGTAGAAGGCCCGGTGGCGAAAGCGGTCGAGATGGAACTCGCAGCCCAGCTCACGGTTGAGGCGCCGCAGGAGGTTGCGATTGAAGGCCGCGGTGACGCCTTGGGAGTCGTTGTAGGCAGCCTCCAAAACGGCGACATCCTTGACCAGGTCGAATCCGACCAGGAAGGTGTCGCGCCGGCCGAGACTGGCTCCGACTCGCGCCAGGATGTCGGCGATCTCCGCATCCTCGAAATTGCCGATCGTCGAGCCCAGAAACAGCACCAGGCGGTCGCGGCCGGCGAAGGGCAGCTCCGGCCAGTGATTGAAATCGCCGAGAACTCCCTGCAGGTCGATGTCCGGATAGTGACGCCGGAGCTCGTCGAGGGACGCCCGCAGGGCGGTCTCGCTGACCTCGACGGCGCCGAAGCCTTCGAGAGTGCCGGCCCGGACGGCGGCGTCGAGCAGCAGCCGGGTCTTGCTGGCGCTGCCCGAGCCCAGCTCGACGATGGCCTGCGGCCGGGCGGCAGCGACGATGGCCTCCTTCTCGCGCTCGAGGAGAGCGCGCTCGGCGCGGTACGGGTAGTACTCCGGCAGATCGGTGATCTTCTCGTAAAGGCGCGAGCCGTAGGCGTCGTAGAAGTACTTCGATGGCAACCACTTGGGCTCGTCGCCGAGACCTTGGCGCACCGCCCCGGCGAGCTCCGCGGTGGGATCGTCCGGTTCGAAGGCGGCGACCGCGACGCTACTGGGGCCGAGATTGGGCGGGCTCATCGCGATCTCCTGGGGTGATTCGGTGCAACGCCAGGCACCCTACGAGGGTTCCGGCCGCCCCGCCAGGGGCGGCCGGTCAGGAAGCGTCAAGGACTGGCTAGCCTTCGGCCGGAATCGGCTCGAGGGCGCCCTCGGTGGCTAGGGTCTCCTCACCCTCTTCTTCTTTCACCGGCCGGGCGCCGCGCACCAGATCTTCGAGGACATGGTAGAGGGTCGGCACCAGCACCAGCGTGATGAAGGTGGCGAAGAGGACGCCGAAGGCCAGCGAGGTGGCCATCGGGATCAGGAACTGGGCCTGCATGCTCTCTTCGAGCAACAGTGGAAGCAGCCCGACGAAGGTGGTCAGGGAGGTCAGGATGATGGGTCGGAAGCGGGCCGCCCCGGCCTCCCGAATGGCCTGGCGCAGGGGAGTCCCCTGGCGGTGGGCGCGGTTGATCCAGTCGACCATCACCAGGCTGTCGTTCACCACCACGCCGGTGAGGGCGACGATGCCGAAGAAGGACAGGATGGTGAGGTTGATACCCATCAGCACGTGCCCGAAGACGGCGCCGATGAGGCCGAAGGGAATCACCGCCATCACGATCAGCGGCTGGAGATAGGAGCGGAACGGCACCGCCAGCAGGGCGTAGATGGCGAACATGGCGATGATGAAGCCGCGGATCAGGCCGCCGAAGGAGTCGCGCTGCTCCTGCTGCTCACCCTCGAAGGTGTAGCGCACGTCGGGATAGTCGCGCAGCAATCGCGGTAGCACCTCGCCTTCGAGGCTGGCGATGATCTGGGCCGAGTTGGCCTTGTCCGGGTCGACGTCGGCGGTGACATTGACCACCTGGCGGCGGTCGATGCGTCGGATCGATGACGGACCGCGGGAGAGGGAGGCGCGGGCGGCGGTGGTGAAGGGAATGGTGCCGCCGTCCGGCGTGCGCAGCCACATGCTCTCGAGATCGGCCAGGGAGCGGCGCTCCTGGGCCGGAAAGCGCACCATCACCCGAACGTCTTCGCGGCCGCGCTGCAGGCGCTGCGCCTCTTCGCCGTAGAAGGCCTGGCGCACCTGACGCCCGAGGTCGCTCAAGGTGAGACCGGCGGCCTCCCCTTCGGCGGTGATGTCGAGCTCGATCTCCTGCTTGCCGGCGCGGTAGGAGTCGGCGATGTCCTGCACTCCCGGATAGTTGCGCAGCTCTTCCTTGAGACGACTGGCCACCGTTTGCAGACGTTCGCCATCGGCTCCCGACATCTGGACGTTGACCGCATCGCCGGCCGAGAACAGGGCGGCGCTGAAGGTCAGGCTCTCGGCCGCCGGAATCGCCGGTGCTCGTTCGCGCCATTGGCGAGCCAGCTCGGGGCTGGTGAGGCGGCGGTCTTCCGCCGGCGTCAGCTCGACGTTGACCTCGCCGAGGTGGCCGCCGGAATAGTCCTGGCCGACGCCGCCGGCGCCGCGGCTCTGGTCGCTGCGATAGGGCTGAGCGCCGATGGTGGTGGAGACGTTCTGGAAGATCTTCTCGCCCTCCTCCTCCTCGAGCTCCGCGAGCAGGGCGAAGACTTCCCGCTCGAGATCCTCGACGGCGGCGATGGTGATCTCCGCCGGGGTGCCCTGGGGCATCTCGAGGATCGCCACCACGTTGTCCGCCTCGGTGGGCGGCAGGAAGGAGAAGCGCACCCAGCCGCCGATGACCACCGCGAAGGTCACCATCAGCACGGCGAGGGTGGTGGACAGGGTGAGATAGCGCTGCTCGATGGCGCGCTCGAGGAACGGCCGGTAGGCGTTCTCGACCAGCCATTGCAGGCGGCGCGAGAAAGCCCGCTGGATGGTCTGCCAGCGGCGCCGCAGGGCACCCGGCTGTTTCTCCTCGGTGTGCTTGAGGTGAGAGAGATGGTTGGGGAGGACGAGCAGCGACTCGATCAGCGAGAAGACCAGGGTGGCGATCACGATCAGCGGAATCACCCGCATGATCTTGCCGGTGCTGCCGGGGACGTTGAGCAGCGGGGCGAAGGCGGCGATGGTGGTGAGAATTGCGAAGGTGACGGGAATCGCCACCCGGTTGGCGCCATCGACGGCGGCTTGCAGCCCCTCCTTGCCCTTTTCGAACTCGGCATAGATGTTCTCGCCCACCACGATGGCGTCGTCGACCACGATGCCGAGCACGATGATGAAGGCGAACAGCGAGATCAGGTTGATCGAAACGTCGACCACCGGCATGAAGGCGAAGGCGCCGAGGAAAGAGATCGGAATGCCGAGGGTGGTCCAGCCGGCGAGCTTCAGGCGCAGGAAGAGGGCGAGGGTCAGGAAGACCAGCGCGAAACCGGCGCGACCGCTGCGGATGAGCAGGCCGAGGCGGCTGCGCAGCACCTGGCTGTCGTCCTGCCAGGTGGTCAGGGCGATGCCTTGCGGCAGGCTGGCCTGGGCCTCGGCGACGTAGTCTTTGACCGTATCGGCGACGTAGATGGCGCTTTGCTCCCCGACCCGGAAGACCTGGACCAAGGCCGTCGGCTGGCCGTTGAAGCGCGCCTGGACATCGGTGTCGGCGAAGCCGTCCACGATGGTGGCGATCTCGCCGAGGTGCACCCGGCGGCCGTCCGGCAGAGCCAGCACCGGCAGACCGGCGAAGGCGTCGGCATCGTAGGCCTGGCCTTCGGTGCGCAGCAGGATCTCGCCGCCGCGGGTCTCGATCTCGCCCCCGGGAATGTCGAGGGAAGAGCGTCGCACGGCGCCGGCGACGTCGTCGAAGGTCAGGCCCCAGCGGCGCAGCGCCTGCTCCGAGACCTCGACCGAGATCTCGTCCGGACGGGTGACGGCGACCTCCACCTGGGTGATGCCGGGAAGGGCGAGGATCTCTTCCCGGACGCCCTCGGCGAGGGTCTTGAGGGTGCGTTCGTCGGCATCCCCGGAAACCGCCACGTTGATCACCTGGCGGCGCAGGATGACCTCTTCGATGACCGGCTCTTCGGCCTCGTCCGGGAAGGTGTCGATGCCGTCGACCCGGCTCTTGATCTCGTTGAGCAGCTTCTGGGCGTCGGCACCGCGCTCCAGCTCGGCGATCACCGAGGCGGAGTTCTCGGCCGCCGTCGATTCGATCTTCTTGATGTCCTGAAGATCTTGAATCGCCTCCTCGATGCGCAGCACGACGCCGCGCTCGACCTCCGCCGGGGCGGCGCCGGGGTAGGGCACGACCACCGAGATGCGGTCCGCCGAGAACTCCGGAAAGACTTCCTTGCGCAGGCCCCAGGCGGCCATCAAACCGAGGGCGATGATCAGCATCATCAGCAGGTTGGCGGCGACGCCGTTGGCGGCGAACCAGTGGATCAGGCGTCTCATGAGGGCTCCCCGGAGGTGCTGTCGGTGCGCACCTCCATGCCGTCGACGACGGCCACGATGGGCGAGACACAGATCTCTTCACCGGCCTCGAGGCCGCCGCTCACGAAGACCTCCTCCCCCTTGGTGCGGAGCACCTCGACGGTGCGGAAGCGCAGCCGCTGGTCCTGGTCCAGGACCAGTACTTGTTGGCCTTCGCGCAGGGCGCCGCGGGGCAGGACGAAGACCTCCTCGACTTCGCGGCCGGCGATCTCCGCATCGACGAACAAGCCCATCGGGAGAGGCGGTCCGGAGGCTCCGGGACGGCGCCGGAAGGGATCGTCGACGCGCGCGATGAGGTCGAGCATGCGGCTGCGTTGGTCGACGCTGCCGGCGGTGCGCACCACCCGTGCCGGCCAGGTGGCGATCTGGCCGCCGAACTGGCCGCGCAGGGTGACCTCCGGGCCGGCCTCGCCGGAGGGCTCGCCGAGGGGCAGATCGAGGAATCCGAGCTCCTGCTGCGACACCGGCAAGCGGATTTCGGCATAGTCGGTACCGAAGGCGCTGGCCAGCGGCGTGCCCGGCGCGACGAACTGGCCGAGGTCCGCCTGCTTGCTGCGCAGGCGACCGGTGAAGGGAGCGCTGATGCGGGTGCGCTCGAGGTCGAGGCGGGCCTTGCTCAGGCTCGCCTTGGCGGCCTCGACGTTGGCCCGCGCCTCGGCGAGCTGCGGCTGGCGGAGCACCAGGGCGTTGGCTTCGCCGCTGCCGAGCTCCTCCCATTCCTGGCGCGCTACTTCCGCTTCGGCGGTCTCGAGCTCGAGGCGCGAGGCGGCCTGGGCGACGGCGGCCTCGGCCTGGGCGACGGCGAGCTCGTAGTCGCTCGCCTCGAGGCGCAGCAGGGTCTGGCCGCGGGAGAAGAAGCCGCCATCGGCGAAGGCCGGCGAGACCCACTCGATACGACCGGCGACCTGGGCGATCAGGACGGTCTCGGTGCGCGGTGCGACGGTGCCCTGGGAAGAGACGTCGAGGCGGGCCGCCAGCGGTTCGGCGGTGGCGGTCCGCACCAGCGGTGGGGGCACCGCCGACTCGACTCTTTCGACCTGCGGCTTGGAACGGGCGATGACGGTGGCGGCGATGCCACCGAGCAGGAGGATCAAGAGGGGTAAGAGGACACGCAGACGTCGGTTCATTTCGACGGGGTCTCCGGAGAGTTCGGGGGAAGTAAGTCGAAATCGCCGCCGAGGGCGAGGTGGAGGTCGACGCGGGCATCGAGCCGTTGGCGTTGGGCGGTGAGCAGCAAGCGTTGGGCGAGGAAGGCCGAGCGCTGGGTCTCGAGCACCGTCAGATAGTCGATCAGTCCGGCATCGTAGCGTTGCTCGGCGAGGGCGCGGGCGGCTTCCGCCTCCTGCACCGCCTCGCCGAGGGCGGTGAGCTGTTGGTCGAGAAAGAGCTCCGCCGCCAAGGCCGATTCGACCTCGCCGAAGGCGCGTTGGATGGAACCCGAGTAGGCGGCCAGCAGCTCCTGGCGCTGGGCCTCCGAGAGTTCGACGGCGGCGCGTAGGCGGCCGCCCTGGAAAACCGGCTGCAGCAGGTTTCCGGCCAGGTTCCAGATCGAGAAGTCACTGTCCACCAGATCCCCGAGCTCGTTCGACGAGCGGCCGGCGCTGCCGGTGAGGCGGATCTGCGGGTAGAGGGCGGCGCGCGCCGCCACCAGCGAGAAGCCAGCCGCCGCCAGGCGCCGCTCGGCGGCCGCCAGATCCGGACGTTGCTGCAGGAGGTCCGCCGGCAGCCCCGCCGGCAACGCCGCCGGCAGAGGCGGCAAGGTGCCGGCGCTCGCCACCTCGGCGGACGGATAACGGCCGAGGAGGAGCTCGAGGCGGCGACGACTCTCCTCGACCTGCTGCCGCCGCTGCGGCAGGGTGGCAGCTTCGGAGGCCTCGTTGGCGGCCGCCAGGCGCAGGTCGAGGGCGCTGCGCACACCGCGCCGATAGCGCCGTCGAATGCGGTCCGTGGTGGCCTGGCGGTTGCCCAGCTCCGCTTCCGCCAACCGCAGCTGAGCCTCCGCATCGAGGGCCGCGAACCAGGCCTTGGCGGTCAGTCCGGCGAGCGACACGCGGGCCGCTCGCAGGTCCGCCGCGCTAGCTTCGCGCTGCGCCTGGGCGGCGCCGGCGTTGGCTCGCAGGCGGCCCCACAGGTCGATCTCCCAGGAGCCGCTGAGGCTGAGGCCGAGGGAGGTCGACGTGTTCGAGAGAACGCCGCCGCTGGCACCGGGAATCGGCAGGCCGATGAAGTTCTGCCGGCCGCGCGAGCCATCGAAGCCGGCGCTGACGCTCGGCTTGCGGTCGGCGCCGGCGATGCGTGCACGGGCTTCGGCGGCGGCGAGCCGTGCCGCGGTGCCGGCGAGGTCGTAGTTGCTGGTCAGGGCTTCGCGAATCAGGTCATCGAGGGTCGGGTCGTCGAAGTTGCGCCACCAGGTGGGCTCCGGGAGCGGTGTCGGAGGGGCCGGGCGGGTCCAGGATTGGGGCGGTTCGAAAGCCAGCTCGGGGGTGCTCGCCGGCGGTGCGGAAGTGCATCCGAGGGCGAGCGCGAGGGCGAAGACCAAGAGGAGTCCACCGGCGGCGGGGAGCGGTCTGTTCAAGGGTGTTCTCCGGCCTCGGGAGGGTCTCCGCAGGCGGCGGTCGAAAAGCCCGCCGTCACGAAGGCCACGAGGCGCTGTTCGAGGATGTCGGTGTCGAGAGCTTCGACCTCGACCGGGTTGCCGGGGGGGCCGAAGTGTTTTCTCAGCAGTCCAGCGGTGACGGTGTGGACCATCGAGCCCACCATGAAGTGAAAGCGCCAGAAGATCTCCTCCGCCGAGAGGTGGGGGAGGACGCGGGCGAAGGCCGCGGTGAAGCGCTCGAGGATCGGCCGGAACTCCGCCACCAGGATGGTTCGGACTTCGTCGCCGGGTTCGGAGAAGGCTCGGCTCATCAGTTGGGCGATGGCCTGGGGAGTGTGATCCGGATCGCGCATCATGCGCAGGATCGGCGCCACGAAGGCGCGCGCGATCTGGCTGACGCTCGGCGTACCCTCGGCTTCGAGGGCGTCGAGGCGGCGCAGGCGCTCGCCGTTGATGGGGCGAATGCGGCGCGCGAAGACGGCCCGGATGAGGGCGTCCTTGGAGCCGAAGTGGTAGTTCACCGAAGCCAGGTTGGTGCCCGCCTCCTGGGTGATGGCGCGCAGCGAGGAGCGGGCGATGCCGTGAGCCGCGAACAGGCGCTCGGCGGCATCGAGGAGGACGTCCTTGGTGGGATTCGAAGGCAAGTTCATGGTTGTAAACGATCGTTTCAAACGAACGTTTGAATGGTAGGGTTGTCGGGCGCTGGTGTCAAGCCCCGCGATGGCGATGAAGGCCGGCTCGAGGGGGCGAAGAAACAAACGCTGGTTGCGAGGCGTAGTACCGATAGCGACGGTAATCGCACCCAGGCTTTGAGGACCAGGAAGACACTTCGCGGCCACTTCAGCGGCCGATATTGGGGAGATCTAGAGCTATGAATTCAGTCAAGACGCTGCTGCTCGTCCTGCTAATGGCGGCCTTCGTCATGACCCAGACCGGTTGCGCTGGTAGCGACACCGATGCTGCCGAGGCGACGACCGCTGAGAAGGCCGCCGATGGTGAGGCGGGCGAGGACGAAAAGGAAGACGAGACCGTTCCGGTGGAGGTCGTCGAGCTCCGCCGGGGTGCCATCGAGGAGACCCTGCGCTATTCCACCAATCTCGAGGCCGAGAACTCGGTGACCGTGTTCGCCGAGGCGGCGCGTCGGGTTCAGGAGCTGCGGGTCGAAGAAGGGGACCGGGTGCGCAAGGGCCAGATTCTGGTGCGGCTGCAGGACGAAGAGCAGCGCACCCGCCTGGCCAAGGTGCAGAGCCAGTACGACAAGTCCTCCCGCGAGTACGAGCGCCAGAAGCGCCTGCATGCCGACGAGCTGATCAGCGAGCAGGCCTTCAATGACGCCACCTACGATCTCGAGCAGCTCAAGCTCGAGCTCGAAGAGGCCCAGCGTCAGCTCTCCTACACCGAGGTGCGGGCGCCGATCTCCGGCACCATGACGGCGCGCATGGTCAGCCTCGGCGACTATGTGACGGTCAATCAGGCGCTGTTCGAGATGGTCGACTTCGATTCCATCGTGGCGCGGGTCTACGTACCCGAGAAGGTGCTCCACCGGGTCGAGATCGGTCAGAACGCCCGAATCAGTGCACCGGCCCTGCAGGGCGACAGCTTCCGCGGCCGGGTGCAGCGCCTGGCGCCGATCGTCGATCCCCAGAGCGGCACCGTCAAGGTGACCGTTTCGACACCCCCTCGGGGCGGCCTGCGGCCGGGCATGTATGTCGATGTCGAGCTGGTGACGGCGGTGCGCGATGACGCCCTGCTGGTGCCGAAGCGGGCGCTGGTCTATGACGAGGACCAGATCTTCGTCTATCGCCTGGCGGACGATATGACGGTCGAGCGGGTGATCGTGGAAGCCGCCCTCGAAGACAAGGAGAACATCGAGCCGGTGGCCGGAATCGCGGCCGGGGACCGCCTGGTGGTGGCGGGGCAGGCCGGTCTCAAGGACGGCGCCGAGGTGCGTGTGGTGCAGGCTGCAATGGCTCCCGAGGCGACCGAGGGACAGGTTGTTGCGGAATGAGCACTCACGACGATGATGCGCCGCGGGTGAGCGGCGAAGAGACCCTGCCGGGAGTCGAGACGACGGCCCGCGAGCCGGTCGATCTCGAACCCGAAGATCCCGGAGAGGACGATCGCGGAAGCCGTTTGTCGAGCTTCACGACCAGCCGACCGGTGGCGGTCTTGATGGTGTTCATCGCCCTGGCGGTGTTCGGCTTCATGTCCTACGGGCGCCTGCCGGTGACCCTGATGCCGGAGCTGACCTATCCCACCTTGACGGTGCGCACCACCTACCCGGGGGCGGCGCCGGAAGAGGTCGAAAACGACATCAGCCGGCCGATCGAGGAAGCGCTCGGCGTGATCGGCGGCCTGCGCCGGATTTCGAGCATCAGCCGCTCCGGGGTGAGCGATGTGGTGATGGAGTTCTCCTGGGACACGGAGATCTCCGATGCCACCCAGGATGCCCTCGAGCGCCTCGACCTGGTCTTTCTGCCGGACGAGGCGGAACGGCCGCTGATCCTGCACTACGACCCGTCCCTCGACCCGGTGATGGAGCTCTCCCTCTCCGGCGCCGGCGGCCGCTTCGCCGACGAGGAGGGCTTGCGGCGCCTGCGGCGCCTGGCGGATCTGCAGATCAAGCGCGCCCTCGAGCCGGTCACCGGGGTGGCGGCGGTGCGAGTGCGCGGCGGTCTCGAGGAAGAAATCCACGTCCTGATCGACGAGAAGAAGCTGTCGCGCACCGGCCTGTCGATCCAGACCGTGATCAATCGCCTGTCGCAGGAGAACATCAACGTCGCCGGCGGCACGATCAAAGAAGGGCGCACCGAGTACATGGTGCGAACCCTCAACGAGTACGAGGACATCGGGCAGATCGAGAACACGGTGGTGGCGCGCCTCGCCGGCCGGGACGTTCGCCTGCGCGACCTCGGCACCGTCCAGTGGTCGCACAAGGAGCGGGAGATCGAGACCCGTACCGATGGCGGCGAGAGTGTTCAGATCGACATCTTCAAGGAGGCGGACGCCAACATCGTCGCCCTCGCCAAGCGAGTGCGACTCCGTCTCGGGGAGATCGATGAAGAGGCCGCTGCGGGAGCCTCGGCGAGTGAACGGGGTGGCCCCGGCGGCCGTCAGCAGGCGGCGGGGCTGGCGCAGCAGCTATTCGTCAACGAAGGCGCCAAGCTGCAGGTGGTGGCGGACCGGTCGCTGTTCATCGAGAGCAGCATCAACGAGGTGCGCAACACCGCCATCATCGGCGGCATTCTCGCCATCCTGGTGCTCTTTGTGTTCCTGCGCAACGTCAAGACCACGCTGATCGTGGCGGTGTCGATTCCGGTGTCGTTGCTGATCACCTTCGGACCCCTGAAAGTGCTCGGGGTATCCCTCAACATCATGTCCCTGGGCGGTCTCGCTCTCGGCATCGGCATGTTGGTGGACTCTTCGATCGTGGTGCTCGAATCGATTTTCCGCTGTCGCGAAGAGGGCGACGACGTGGTGCCGGCGGCGGTGCGTGGCACCGGCGAAGTGCGCGCTGCGGTCATCGCCTCGACGCTGACCTCGATTGCGGTGTTCTTCCCGATGGTCTTCGTCGAGGGCATCGCCGGCGAGGCCTTCGGTGATCTCGGTCTGGCGGTGGTGATCTCGCTGCTCGCTTCGCTGCTGGTGGCGGTGTTTCTGATTCCGATGCTGGCCAGCCGCCAGGGCATTCGCCAAGGGCGCGAGCTGAGCGACGGCGTGTTCTCGAGCTTCGAAACCTGGGGCGCCTGCCGCCGCGACTTCGCGGCCTACCGAGGTCGCTTCGGGCAGGGCGGAGTCCTGGCTCGTCTCGGGCGCATCGTCAGCCTGCCCTTGGTGTTGCTCTACTTCTTGCTTCGCCTGGTCTTGGGATCCGTCTTCGAGCTCGTCGCCAAGCTGTTGATCGGTGGCGGCCTGCTCTTCGGGGTTCTGTTGCGGCGAGTGCTGCTGCCGTTCCTCGGAATCGTCTTCAAGGTGCTGATGTTCTTGCCCAGCAAGATCACCGAGGGGGCGCTGGGGTTCCTGCGCAACACCTATCCGCCGGTGCTGCGTTGGGCGATCCGTCACACCGGCACGGTGGCCCTGGTGGCCCTGCTGTTGATCGCCGGCTCGGTGGCGATTGCCCTCGAGCTCGACAACGAGCTGCTGCCGGAGGTCCATCAGGGAGAGTTCACCTTCGAGGTGGCGCTGCCGGTGGGTACCCCGATCCAGGAGACCAATCGCATTCTCGAGCCGGTGGAGCAGGCCATCCTGGCGGAGCGCGACAGCATCGAGGCGCTCATCCTGACGGTCGGCTTCGACGCCGCCAACTCGCAGCGCTCCGACGAGGGTGAGCACACCGCTCGCTTCAAGGTGTTGCTCGATCGTCCGCAGATCGGCTTCGGCCAGAAGGTGGCCTGGTTCCTTTCCGGTCGCCTGTGGCGGGAAACCGATCTGAGGGCCCGCGAAGAGGCGGTGATCGCCCGCATTCGGCAGAGCCTGGCAGAGGTGCCGGATCTCGATGCGCGGGTGGTGCGTCCGGTGCTGTTCAGCTCCAAGACACCGATCGAGGTCGAGGTCCACGGCGACAACCTGGCGGAGCTCAAGCGTCAGGGTGAAGAGGTGCGAGCGATGATGGCGTCCCTGCCGGAGCTCACCGATGTCGAGGTGACCCTGAAGAGCGGCGCGCCGGAGGTGCAGATCGTCTACGACCGCGAGCTGCTGCTGCGCTATGGCCTCAACCTGCGCGGCACGGCGGAGCTGGTGCGCAACCAGGTCAAGGGCTTCGAGGCGACGCGCTTCAATCTGCAGGACCGGCGGGTGCCGATCCTGGTGCGCCTCGGCGAGGACGATCGTGAGTCGGTGGAAGACCTGCGGGCGCTGGTGGTCAACCCCTCCGGCAGCCGGCCGATTCCGCTGGCCTCGATTGCCGACGTCTCCCTCGGAGAAGGCCCGAGCGAGGTGCGCCGGGTCGATGGCCGACGGGTTGCCCTGGTCAACGCCAACATCGGCGAGGGTTCGCTCGGTGGGGCGGTGGCGGCAATCGAGAACGCCCTCACCCACAAGGTCGACTGGCCATCCGACATGACCTACTACATCGCCGGCCAGAACGAAGAGTGGCAGCGCAGCCGCGGCAGTCTCTATCTCGCCCTGGCGCTGTCGATCTTCCTGGTCTACGTCATCATGGCGGCCCAGTTCGAGTCCTTGGTCCAGCCGCTGGTGATCATGTTCACCATCCCCCTGGCCTTCCTCGGCACGGTGCTGGCGCTGCAGATTCTCGGCATCAGCCTGTCGATCGTGGTGGTGCTCGGCATGATCATGCTGGCGGGGATCGTGGTCAACAACGCCATCGTGCTGGTCGACTACATCAACACTCTGCGCGGCCGAGGCCTGAGTCGCGACGCCGCCATCGTGACCGCCGGCGAGGCCCGTCTACGACCGATCCTGATGACCACCGCGACCACCGTCCTCGGTTTGCTGCCGATGGCCTTGGGGGTCGGTGACGGCGCCGAGATCCGCACCCCGATGGCGATTGCGGTGATCAGCGGGCTGGTGGTCTCGACGGCGCTGACGCTGCTGATCGTTCCGGCCGTCTACGCCCTCTTCGATCGCATTCAGTCGCGCCTGCTGGGGCGCGAGGAGGCTACCGAAGAGGCCGCCGGCGGGCTCTACTCGGAACCGGAAACGGCCCTGACCTGAACAGAAGAGTGACCTCATGAAGAAACGCACGCGCCTGGAAAGTCTGCTTCCCAAGTTCTCCCTCGATCGGCGCATCACCGTCCTCGTGCTCCTCGCCACCACCCTGGTGGTGGGCTTGGTGTCGACGGTCGGGATTCCTCTCGAGCTCTTCCCGCGCGGCTTCACGGCCTCGTTCCTGGCGGTCAACGTGCCGTGGAGCGATGCGCCGGCGCGGGAGGTTCTCGACAAGGTGATCCTGCCCCTCGAAGAGGAGCTGGCGACTGTCAAGGGGCTGAATCGCATCAGCTCCTTCTCGACCACCGGTTTCGGTCGAGTTTTTCTGTCCTTCAAACAGAACACCGACATGGACATCGCGTACCGCGAGGTGCGCGATCGCGTCCAGCGGGCGCGGGCTCGCATGCCGGAGGATGCCGATCGGGTCTATATCCGCAAGGAGGATTCCTCGGGCTTTCCGGTGGCGATGGTCGGCCTGGGGATCGATCCCACGGTGACCAACGGCTACGACCTGATCGAGAAGGGCATCAAGATGCCCCTCGAGCGCCTCGACGGCGTTGCCAAGGTCGACCCACAGGGGCTCGAGGAGAAGGAAATCCTGATCGAGCTCGACCGTGAGCGCACCGAAGCGGCGGGCCTCAACATCTACGAGATCGCCCAGGACCTCGGCAGCGACAACTTCAGTCTCGCCAGTGGCTCGGTGTACTCCGGTGGCAAGAAGCTGCTGTTGCGCTCGGTGGCGCGGTACCCCGATCTTGACGCCGTGCGCAACCGCTCGGTGGCACCCTCGGTACGAGTCGGAGATATCGCCTCGGTGACCTATGAGGAGCCGGACAAGAAGTACCGAGTGCGGGTCAACGGTCGTCCGGCGGTGGCTCTCCAGGTGTTCAAGGAGGGCGAGGCCAACACCCTCGCAGTGTCGCGCCGGGTTCACGCCTTGGTGGACAAGATGCAGGAGGATCCCCGCCTGGCGGGCGTCGAGATGACGGTCTTTTTCGATCAAGGGTCGGTGATTCTCGAGTCCCTCGGCACCCTGCTCGACAGCGGCAAGATCGGCGCCCTGTTCGCCGTCGCGGTGCTGTTCTTCTTCCTCCGCCGGGCGCGCATGACGCTGATCATCACGCTGTCCGTGCCGCTGTCGATGCTGATCGCCCTGACCGTCATGTACTTCGCTGGCGAGAGCCTCAACATCCTGTCGCTCCTCGGGTTGATGATCTGTATCGGTTTGTTGGTGGACAACTCGGTGGTGGTGGCCGAGAACATCTATCGCATGCACAAGGACGGCGTGCCGCGGCGCCAAGCCTGTATCCGCGGCGCCAGCGAGATCGCCCTCGCCGTCACCATGGCGACGCTCACCACGGTGATCGTTTTCCTGCCGGTGTCGCTGGTCGAAGGCGAAGGTCAGTTCTTCCTGCTGCGGATGGCGATTCCGGTGTCCGTCTCGCTGCTGGCGTCGCTGTTCGTGGCGCTGGTGTTCATTCCGTTGAGCGTCTACCTGACGTTGCCGGCGAACGGCGGTGACCACCGGGACAGCTTCATGCAGCGCAGCCACAAGCGGGTCAACGGAGTGTTGGCGCGCGCCTACGACGCCACCTTCGAACGCATCAATCGCGGTTATGGCCGGTTGCTGTCGTTCTTCCTGCGCCGCCGCCTCGACCTGATGCTCGGCATTCTCGGGGTGGCGGTGATCACCGGCATCGCCGCCGGCGGCCGCGAGCTCAAGGTGGTCGATCAGGACGAAGACGAGCGCCCCGGGTTCGAGATCGACATCGAGCTGCCACAGACCTACTCCTTCGAGGAAACGGAGCGTTTCTTCCTGCAGGTGGAAGAGATCATGCTGGCGAATCAGGAAGACTGGGGGCTCGAAGGGCACTTCTTCTTCCATCGCACCAACTGGGGTGAGATCGAGGGCTGGTTCCCCAGCGAGCGGACCAACGACATGACCCCCCGTCAGGTGACCGAGGCGGTCCTCGAGGCGCTGCCGGAGGCTCCCGGCGTGGAGTACTACACCGGGTCCGAGGACGAGTCCGGCGCCGACGACGAGTCGATCTATGCGATCACCCTCAACGGCGAAGACCCGGATCAGCTCGAGACCATCGTCGAGGATCTCGAGGATGTCTTCGCCTCCGTCGACGGCGTGCTGGGGGTGAAGAAGCTCTCCAGCAGTCAACGCCAACCCAACGAGCTGTCGTTGGTGGTCGACCGCGACCGGGCGCAGAAGCAGGAGGTCAATCCGCAGGTGATCGCCGGGGTGGTGGGCTATGCCCTGCGCGGCCAATCCCTGCCCAAGTTCTACGCCGATGGACGGGAGATCCAGGTGCGGGTGCGGTTCGAAGAAGAGGACCGCGAGAGCTTGGCCGAGCTGTCCGACTTCGGAGTGCCGACGGAGACCGGTTCGATGGTGCCGCTGGCGTCCTTGACGGACGTCGAGTACACCGCCGGAGCGAAGTCGATCTTCCGGCGCGAGAAGCGCATGGCTCGCACCATCACCCTCGAGCTCGAGGAGGGGAGCGAGGAAGATACGCGCAAGGCCTTGACTGCCCTCAAGAACCGCATCGACCTGCCGGAAGGAGTTGTCTTCGGTGGCCGCAGTCGAGCCAACACGACCGGCGAAGAGACTGCTGCCATGGGGTTTGCGGCCTTGATGTCGATCCTCTTCATCTACCTCCTGATGGGCTTTCTGTTCGAGAGCTTCATCCTGCCCCTGTCGATCGTCTTCACGATTCCCCTCGCCGGTATCGGCGTCGCCTGGGGGCACATCATCGCCGGCAAGAACATCGACTTCCTGGGCATGGTGGGAATGGTGCTGCTGATCGGCGTGGTGGTCAACAACGGCATTGTGCTGATCGACTACATCAACCGCCTGAGACGTTGGGGACACGAGCGTTCCGAAGCCGTCTTGATCGCGGCGCGGCGGCGTTTCCGGCCGATCATGATGACCGCCCTGACCACCATCTTCGGCATGATTCCCCTGACCCTCGGCAGGACCAGCGAGATCGGCATCTCCTACAAGAGCTTTGGCTACACCTTGATCGGTGGATTGACCACTGCGACGCTGCTCACGCTGCTGGTGGTTCCGGTGCTCTACACCCTGTTCGACGACGCCCGCGAGCGCTTCATGCAGCTCTTCCGGCGGGTGTTCCGGAACTTCGGCAGCGCCGAGCCGGCACCGGCCGAGTAGCGGTTGCCGAATGAGCCGCCGGGCGGCTCATTCAGCAACCTGCTCGATCTTCCGCCCGGAAGGCCGAGCGATAAGCCCGCGGCGTGGTCGCCAGATGGCGGGCGAGGTGCTTGCGCAGGTTGGCCGCCGAACCCAGGCCGGAGCGTGAAGCCACCTGCTCGATGCTGAAGTCCGTCTGCTCGAGAAGCTCGCGCGCCTTGACCACCCGTTGCTGGCTGATCCAGCGGTGCGGCGACAGCCCCGTGATCTCGCGAAAGCGGCGCTGGAAGGTGCGCAGCGTGTAACCGAACTCGCAGGCGAGCTGCTCGACCGGTAGCTCTTCGTCGAGGCGATCGAGGAGCGTGTCGAGGACCTTGCCGAAGCCATTCGGCTCGGTGGCCGCCTTGCCGATCTCGACATACTGGGACTGGCCGCCTTCGCGGTGCACCGGCGCCACCATGCGCCGCGCGATGGTGTTGGCCACCCGGATCCCGAAATCCTGCCGCACGATCGCCAGGCTGAGATCGAGGCCGGCGGCGGAGCCGGCCGAGGTCGAGATCTCGCCATCGTGGACGTAGAGGGCGTCTTCGTCGACCAAGGTGCGTGGAAAGTGCTTCTTGAGCTTCGGCACGTGCATCCAGTGGGTGGTCGAGCGGCGCCCGTCGAGCAGGCCGGCGTGGGCCAAGGCGAAGGCGCCGGTGCAGATCGACACCAGGCGCTTGCCGAGGCCATGGGCGCGCACCAGGATGTCGAGGAAGTCCGTCGGAGGGGGCTCCAGCGGAGACCGCCAGCCTGGAATCAGGATGGTGTCGGCGCGTTCGACATCGAGGAGATCGCCGGGCGGATCGAAGCGCATCCCGTGACTGCTGTGGAGCGGTCCGTCCTCGATGCGACAGGCCTTGTACTGATACCAATCCACCCCGAGACCGGGCCGTTCCCAGCCGAAGATCTCCGCGGCGATGCTGTGCTCGAAGGCGAGCAGTCCGTCATAGATGGCCGTCGCGATGCGGTGTGTCATGGCGTAAGTGTATCGTAGTTTGACGAATATGCCACTTTTTGGCGTCGATGAGCCTTGCCATCCTTCGAGTCATGAGGAACGAGCCGGTGGATTCGAGCTGCGGAGCTGACGCTTTCACCGCGGGCCTGGACGGGTGTCCGGGGGAGCCGTGATGAGAAAGGACGTCTGTGAGCTCTGCCCGACGCCCTTGACGGAAGAGGGGTTGGCCTTCGTCTGCTGGCTCGGCTGCACCTTCTGCGGCACCTGCGCGGAGCCCGATCGCCGGTGCCCGAACTGCGGCGGCGAGCTGGTTCTTCGGCCTCGACGGCCGGGCCTCGAGGTAGAGGTCCGACGGCGCGTCGAAGCCTTCAACGACTGCTGGCGGCGGGGCGACGTCGCGGGACTCCTGAGCCATATTTCCGACGACTGCGTCTACTGCGCTTCGGTCGGCCCCGAGCCGGGCCAGACCTATGTCGGTCGCCGCGAGGTCGAGCGCGGCTTTCGGCTCATGCTGGCCTATGAAGATCTCGAAGATGCCTCGGCCGGGGAGGTGCTGGTGCTGGGGAACCGCGCCGTCTGCGAGTGGTCCTACCACCGGACCGACGGCGACGGCCGGCGCCTCGAGATCCGCGGTTGCGACCTGTTCGTGTTCGAGGGCACGAAGATTCGTCGCAAAGATGCTTTCACCAAGGCGCTGCCCTGCGAGGGATCTGTCCTTCCCGGCGGGGAGCATCCCCCTTCGGTGTGATCGCGTGGGAGGGCGGGGGACCGCCCTCCCTACTTTTTTCTCGGGAAGGACTCTGTCGGCGGTGAGCTCCGGGCTAGACTGCCGCATGCTCCCGCAAGCCTTCAGCGACTTCTTCGCCGCCCACCAGAGCTTGCTCTGGGTGTTGACCGTCGCCCTCGATCTCGCCTTCACCCTGCTGATGTACCGCCTGTTCGGCAAGCAGGGTCTCTATGCCGTCATCTGTTTGAATGTGCTGCTCTGCAACCTGCAGGGGCCGAAGCTGACCACGGTGTTCGGCATGACCACCAGTCTCGGCGTGATTCTCTACTCGGGGATCTACTTCGCCACCGACCTGTTGAGCGAGCGCTATGGCCGGCGGGAGGCCAACCGGGCGGTGCGCATCGGCTTTGCGGTGAGCATTCTGGTGATCGTGTTCATGGCCCTCAGCCTGATGTTCCTGCCGACTCGCGAGGCGGGCAAGGCCCATCAGCTAGCGGTCGATGCCCACCAGGCGCTGGCCTTCCTGTTCGGCTTCACGCCGCGATTCATCCTCGGCTCCCTGGTGGCTTATCTGGTCAGCCAGAGCCACGACGTGTGGTTCTTCCATCTGCTCAAGGAGAAGACCGGCGGCCGCCACCTCTGGCTGCGCAACACCCTCTCGACGGTGGTCTCCCAGGCGATCGACACCCTGATCTACTCGCTGGTGGTGTGGTGGGCCGTTCTCGACCTGCCGACGGCGCTTCGTCTGGCGGCGGTGAAGTACGTCTTCAAGGTGATCATCGCCATCCTCGACACGCCCTTCATCTACTGGGCCCGATCCTGGGGGACTTCGGTTCCCGACTGGCAGGAGGCCGGCCCTCCGGTGCGCGCCGGCTGATGCTCGCGGGCGCCGGGCCTACTCGAGGGCGGCTCCGCCCCACAGCTTCGAGTACTTTTCGCAGTGGATCAACAGGGTCTGGAAGGCCGCGAGGTCGGTGCCCTTGGGAATCGCGTAGCGCTGGGCGCCGCGGTTGGAGTCCAGGGGAGCGATCAGCACCGAGCCGTCGGTGGCGTTGCGGTTGCCGACCTCGGCGAGGCTCTTGGGTGACAGGAAGAGCTTGAGGTCGGGCGCTTTCTTGGTCTTGAAGGAGTCGTCGAGGACCACCCACAGGCTGCCGCCTTCGTCGACGATCTGCCAGCTTCCGTCGATGCGGAAGCTCTTCTTGCTCCATTCGCCGGAGGCCACCGGCTCGGCGGCGATCAGCGGGGCGACGAAGGCGAGGGCGAGCAGGACGAGAATCGACACACGATGAATCATGGCTAGGCTCCTGAAGGAATTCCGCCGGTCGGCGGGGAGGGAATTGCGGGCTCGAAGGCCGGAAAATACCTGATCTTCCCGGCGACCCTGTATACGGCGATTCCAGCGCAGCAGATCGGCCGTTACAATCGCTTTCATGTTGCGTCGCCAAACCTCCGGTTCCGTCGTCTGTCCCTCCTGCGGCAAGTTGACCGGGGTCCAGGATGAAGCCTGCTGGAATTGCGGCCGGCGCAATCCCGGCATGTGGGGCTATGGACCGCTGCTGCGGCGCCTCGGCCAAGACCTCGGATTCGTGCCGCTGGTGATGTGGGGCTGTGCTCTCCTCTACGGCGCCACGCTGATCGCCGACACCGGCAACCTCGGCGGCATGCTCAGCCCGAGCCCGTTGAGCCTCTATGCCTTCGGGGCGAGCGGCACCCTGCCGGTGGTCGAGGGCGGCCGTTGGTGGACGCTGCTCTCGGCCTCTTGGCTGCACGGCGGACTGCTCCACATCTTCTTCAATGTCTTGTGGATTCGCCAGCTCGGCCCGGCGGTGGCTTCGATCTACGGTGCCGGCCGCATGATCATCATCTATGTCGTCGCCGGCGTCGTCGGCTTCGCCGCCAGCAGCTTCGGTCCGCTGGTCGCTCCACCGCTGGCCCTGATCCTGGGGCGCGGCAGCTTCACGGTTGGGGCCTCGGCGGCGATCTTCGGCCTGCTCGGGGCGCTAGTGCTCTACGGCCGCAAGGGCAGTACCGAGGTCGGTCGCCAGGCCTGGCTGTGGGCCGCCATCCTGTTCGCCTTCGGCTTCATCATGCCGGCGGTCGACAACTGGGCCCATCTCGGCGGATTTCTCGGCGGCTTCGGCATGGCGGCTTTGCTCGATCCCTTGAAGCGCGAGCGCGTCGACCATCTGCTGATGGCGATGCTGCTGCTCGCCGCCTCGCTGGCCGCGGTGCTGTTCTCGCTGGTCACCGGCCTGGCGGAGCTGCGCTCCCTGTGACGCCATGACCCTTCCCGAGCTGAGCCGTGAGGAGGTCCGCCGCTACGGGCGGCACCTGATCCTGCCGCAGGTCGGTCCGCAGGGCCAGCGGCGCCTCAAGGCAGCGCGAGTGCTGATGGTCGGCGCCGGCGGTCTGGGCTCGCCGATCGGCCTCTATCTCGCCGCCGCTGGAATCGGCAGCCTCGGAGTCGTCGAGTTCGACCGCGTCGACGAGACCAACCTACAGCGCCAGGTGCTCTACGGTCAGGGGGATGTCGGCCGCGACAAGCTGGTCGCCGCCGGCGAGCGGCTCCAGGAGGTCAACCCTCACCTGAATCTCGAGGCCCACGGCCTGCGCCTCGAGTCGCAGCAGGCCCTCGACCTGATCGCCGACTACGACATCGTGGTCGATGGCTCCGACAACTTCGCCACCCGCTACTTGGTGAATGACGCCTGCGTTTTGACCGGTAAGCCCAACGTCTTCGGCGCGGTGCTCAAGTTCGAGGGGCAAGCGGCGGTTTTTTGGGGCGAGCGCGGGCCCTGCTATCGCTGCCTCTTCCCAGAGCCGCCGCCGCCCGGGTTGGTGCCGTCCTGTGCCGAAGGCGGGGTCTTCGGGGTGCTGCCGGGGATCATCGGCTCGATCCAGGCGACGGAAGTCATCAAGCTGGTGCTCGGCGAAGGCGAGCCGCTGCTCGGGCGGCTGTTGACCCTCGACGCCTTGACCATGCGCTTTCGCGAAGTGCGCATTCCGAAGAACCCGGGCTGTCCGGTCTGTGGCGACGAGCCGACCATCACCGAGCTGATGGACTACGACCTGCACTGCGGCACGGAAGCTGCCGGCGAGGGAGACGAGACGATGGACGAAGGACTGCTCGACGAGATCGAGGTCGAAACCCTGCAGGCCTGGCTGCAGGCCGGCCGGCAGCTCCATCTGCTCGATGTGCGCAATCCGGTGGAGTACCAGATCTGCCGTCTCGACGGGGCGGAGCTCCTGCCCTTGGCGGAGCTACCGGGCCGCTGGCAGGGTCTCGATCGCGACACCCTGACGGTGGTCTACTGCCACGGCGGCGTGCGCTCCGCCCAGGCGGTCGACTTCCTGCGTCGCCAAGGGCTGTCGCGGGTGGTCAACCTCGCCGGTGGGATCGATGCCTGGAGCCGGCGCATCGACCCCACCGTGCCGCGCTACTAGGCCGACCTTCTCACCAGATTTCGGGCTAGGCCTTCGCGATCACCTGACCCACCAGGTAGCTGGAGCCGTCGCTGCCGTTGGGGGTGCTCGGGCCGTGGCCGGTGAACTCCTTGATCACGCCGGGGCGGAAGAGCACGCAGTGGGTCGAGCCACCGAACTGGAAGTAACCCAGCTCTTGGCCCTTTTCGACCCGCGCGCCGGGCCGGATCTCGGGGTCGATGACGCAGGTCGAGATCTCCACCATGCCGATCGGCATGACGCAGATCAGGCCCACCGGGTCGTCCGCTTCGATGAAGATCAGGGCGCGGGTCTGGACGTGGGCGATGTAGCCCTCCGAGTGATCCTGGTCCGTCGGGTCCTCGCCCCAGGCCGAGTCTTGGCTGAACAGCAGGCCTTCCTTGATGTAGGCCTTGACCACCTTGCCGGCCACCGGGCTGTGCCAGCGGTGGTAGTTGAACGGGCTGAGGAAGGCCTGGTAGACGTCGCCACCGACGAACTCCTCGACGTAGTTGCCGTCGAGCATGTCGTGCAGGGAGTAGGGCTCGCGCTTGGCCCAGAAGGGGGTCGAGCGCTTGGCGTCGCGGGCGATGCGATAGACCTGAGAGTCGCAGGCCGAGGTGATGATCCGCGGGTCGTGAGGATCGGCGATCGGCCGCTTGCCGGGCTTCACCGGACGGGTGAAGAAGTCATTCCACGACTTGAAGCCCCAGTACTTGGCGTCGGGCTCGTAGACGTAGTCCTCCATGTCGAGCTGCTTCTGCGCCGCTTCGCTCTGCCAGCCGATGGGACCGGGATTGAGCACGTAGCGGGAGTCGGTGGAGTCCAGGAAGCCGGTCCAGGCGAGCAGCAGGCGTCGGAACATGGCGTTGATCGCAGGGTAGCGGTAGGCCGCCAAACCGGAGGGCGTTCCCATGGTCCAGATCAGGATCGCCGAGAAGGGGGTGCCGACGAGGGCCGTCGCTTCGCCGTGGCCGGGCGGAATGTAAGGCGGCGCGATGGTCAAGACGGCATTGAGCTGCAGCAGCAGCTCTTCAACCGTCTTGGGATGGTGCGCCTTGTACTGGTCCGGGATCTCCCGGATCATCTCGGTCATCATCATGCGCGCCACCGGATCGCTGGCGATCAACTGCTGGAAGTCCTCGATCACCGGATGGATCGGCTTCTGATGCATGACGCGGTGAACTTCTTCCAACACCGCGGAGCGGACCCGCTCGATGCTCTCGGGGTCGGTGAGCTGGTGCGAGTTGCGTGCGGCGACGGCGAGTGCTTGGGACATTCGAGACTCCTCCCGGATCAAAGATGAAAATTCCAACCCATGGGACCCCGAGGCCGGCGGATGGGGCGCGCCGTGATCGGCGCCGCCGCCGCCTTAATTGAGGTCGCACTCAAATATGATCGAGAAGGCCGATTCGTTTCAGCGACCCGCGGACCGGGCCGGGAGAGGGGGGGCGACGCGGGCGTCGCCGCCGACGGCGAGGGGCTTCAGAAGGTGTCGCGGGTCGAGACCAACCACTGGACGCCGCGGATCGAGCCGTCGCGGTCGAGGGGGAAGGCGACGTCGAGGTGGATCATCGACCCCTGGCCGGAGCGACTCGAAGACAGGCGCAGGCCGATGCCGATGTCCTTGAGCACGCCGTCGCGGATGGTGGGGCTGCCGGGGAGCTCACGCGGCTCGCCGTCGAACCAGGCGCGGCCGATGTCGAAGAAGACGGCGCCGCCGATGTGGAGCAGCCGGAAGAGGTGCCAGTCGGTGTAGAAGCGCTGCTCGAGGGTGAGCAGGAAACGCCGGTCGCCGTCCTGGTAGCGCAGCGGATAGCCGCGCAGGCCGCTGTCGCCGCCGAGCAGGAGCTGGGTGTCCTGATCGGCGTTGCTGGTGGCGTCGACCTCCGCCGAGACGAAGAACAGGTTGTTGCCGAAGTTGCGCTGGTAGTAGCGCGCCTTGAGGGAGGCGCGGAGGTCTTCTTCCTGGCTGTCCGCCCAGCGCGTCGAGAGGTCGCCGGAAATCAGCAACAGGCCGCGCTCGGTGGGCTCGAAGCCGGCATAGAAACCGCTGTCGAAGACCAGCCGGTCGCGGTCGCTGCCGAAGGCTTCCGCCGCCCAGCCGAGGCGGGCGTGGGCGCGGCGGCCGATGAAGAAGTCTTCGGTGCGCTGTAGCTGGTCGATGTCGTTAGTCTCGAGGTAGCGATCCTCCACCACCTCGAAGCCGATCCAGGGGTAGGACAGGGTGCGATCCGGCGGTAGCCGGAAGGCCGGCTCTTCATCGGGGGCATCGTCGAAGCGCCGACGATCGAAGGTGTAGCCGGCGGTCAGGCGCCGCGTCCAGCCATCGACCAGGCCGCGGGAGAGTCCGCCGTAGATCTCCGCATAGTCGCGTCGCAGGCGGAAGCGGTCGACCTCCTCGCCGGCGCGATAGAGCGGGTCGACGCGCTCTTCGGAGCGCGCGAAGAGGCCCGAGCCCCAGTGCGAATCGAGCGAGATGAAGGGGCGCTCGAGCTCGAGCCGGCGCAGCGAGCCATCGCTCGCCTCGGCCAGCCAGAGCTCGAGCTGGGTGCGGCTCCCGGCGAGGTAGCGGTCCTTGTAGGACAGTAGCTGGCGGGTGCGATCGACGTCGTCCGTGCGCTCGATGGCGAGCTCCCGGCCGGTGCCGAGGAAGTTGGTGTCCTGGATCTCGAAGCGGGTGCTGTTCTCGCCGCCGCTGCGCGACACGCCGAGACCCGCCGTCAAGGTCCAGACGTCGCGCGTCACCACTTCGAGATCTACCCGGTTGTTGCGGTAGCGCACCGGCCGGATCTGGGCGTCGTAGAGGTAGCGGGTCGAGCGCAGCAGACGCTCCGACTCGTCGAGCAGGCGGCGCGAGAAAGGCTCACCGGAGCGGAACAGGAGCTGCTGCTCGATCACCGGGTCGCGGGTGGTGCGGTGGAGCCGATTGGCGAGCCGGAAGATGGTGTTGTTCTCGGCCGGATCGCTGGTGTCGAAGACGTTGCCGGCGCGGATGATGATGTCGCCGATGACCGCTCCCGAAGCCTCGAGGGACTGGTCGTCGGGAACGGCGAAACGCGGCTCGCGCTCGTGGATCGGCGGCTCCGGCTCGCTTTCTCCGCCGATCGCCGGCAGAGCGGCGGCGACGGCCAGGCACAGGCCCAGGAGGAGGAGTCGGCTCATTCCGTGCCTCGGCCGAGGCGGCGCACCAGGGGCCCGACGGTGAGCCCCTGGACGACGATCGAGAAGAACACCACGACATAGGTCACGGTGAGCAGGACATCACGCTCCGGACTCGCCGGCAGGGACAGGGCGAGGGCCACCGAGATACCGCCGCGCAGACCGCCCCAGGTCATCAGCGACACGGTGTTGGGGGGGAAGGGGCGGCGCAAGCGCATCGCCGAGATCGACGTGCCGACGGTCAGCAGCCGGACGCCGAGGACGATCGGGATCGCCACCAGGCCGGCCAACACCTTGGCGCCGGAGACGTCGAGGATCAACACTTCCATGCCGATGAGCAGGAAGAGCAGGGCGTTCAGAATCTCGTCGACCATCTCCCAGAAGCCGTCGAGGCGCTCGCGGGTGGTTTCGGACATGGCCAGCAGTCGGCCACGGTTGCCGATGAAGAGACCCGCCACCACCATCGCGATGGGGCCCGAGGTGTGCAGCGCACCGGCGAGGCCGTAGCCGCCCTGGACCGTCGCCAGGGTGATCAGGACCTCGACCGCGTAGTTGTCCACCCGGCGCAGCATCTGGTACGCCACGAAGCCCAGGCCGAGGCCGAAGATGACGCCGCCGATGGCCTCTTCGACGAACAGCAGACTGATGTCGCCAAAGGAGGCGCTGGCCCCTTGGGTGGCGATGCCGGCGATGACCGCGAACACCACCACGCCGACGCCGTCGTTGAACAGCGACTCACCGGTGATCAGGGCGCGCACGCCGCTCGGGGCGCCGGCTTTCTTGAGAATCGAGAGGACCGCGATGGGGTCCGTCGGCGAGATCAGGGCGCCGAACAGGAGGGCGTAGATGAACGGGATCTGGATGCCCAAGAGGGGCAGCACGAAGGCGATGACGGCACCGATCAGGAAGGTCGACAGGAGGATGCCGATGGTGGCCAGGGCCAGCACCGTCCACTTCTGCTTGAGCAGGTCCGAGAGATTGACGTGCAGGGCGCCGGCGAACAGCAGGAAGCTGAGCAGGCCTTCCATCAGGAGGTCGTCGAAGGGGATGCGAGCCAGCAGCTCGGAGGCCCAAGACTCGGCCGAGAATCCGGCCGAGCCGAGAGCCAGGACGGCCAGCGAGGCGAGGAAGCCACCGACGGTGACGCCGATCACCGGCGGCAGCTTGAGGGTGCGCTCGTTGAGCCAGGCGAGCACCGCCGTCAGGGTGATCAGCACCGCCGCCGCCGCGAACAGGCTCACGCGTCACCCCACAGGTAGAGGGCGGCCTGGCCGACGGCCAACAGATTGACCGCGGCGTGGAGCAGGAAGGCCAGCCGGGTCGAGTCGGTGAGGGCGCGCACCGCTCCCAGGATCAATCCGAGGATGAAGATCGAGCTCATGTCGAAGAGGTCGTACTGCAGATGGATGACGCTGAACAGCAGGCTGGTGATCAAGACGGCTCCCCAGGTGCCGGCGGCGGAGTTGGCGAGGCCGGTGAACAGGAAGCCGCGGAAGAGGACCTCTTCGAAGAGGGGAGCGACCACCACGATGGCGAAGATCAGGGCCGGCAGGGAGCCGGCGGTGGTCATCGCCATCTCGACGAAGGCCGGAATCGGCGGCCGATCGAGGCCGCGGGAGAGGGCATCGAAGGTGAAGCTGGTGGCCAGGATGGCGGCCAGGCCAAGGAGGGCGCCGGGCCAGCGGAAGGAAACCCAGCCGAGGTACTCCAGGACGCCCTGCGGGCGGCGGACGCGAACCAGGAAGTAGATCGCTGCCAGGGTGATCGGGGCGGCGATCAGAATGCCGGCCCACAGCATGGTGCCGAAGTGGTTGGTGACGCCGGCGAAGGGATTGCCACCGGTGTTGGCCTCGGCGATCGAAACGGCCGCCAGGCCGGCAGCCTGCAGCAGGCTGTAGAGCACGAACAGCACGGCCGTCAAAGCCAGGGAGGCGAACGCTCCCCAAGAGCGCAAGTTCGGGGAAAGATCCTGCGATGACGGTGCTTCCAGCGGCTGGATCAAGGCGGCCTGAGGCTAGCACAGGAGCTTGTGAATCGGTCCTCCGAAGCCCATACTGTTGCCATGTTGGGAAACCTCCGCGGCCAGCTCCTGGGTTTGATGGCGGGCCTGCTGGCCGCCGGCTGCAGTGGCCTGCGGCCGCTGCCGTCACCGACTCCCTGGGACTGTTCGGCGTCCGACTCCGGTGCCGAGTTCTGGGGCTGTGTGCGGTCCGCCGGGCCGGTGCCGGCGCGGCGCGAGGGGGCCTTCCGCAGCACCTTTCGCGTCGTGCGCGGAGATCTGGCGCGCAAGAATGCCGACCAGATCGCCGCTCGCGCCTGCGTCGAGCAACCGCCGGCGGGCTTCACCGCCTTGCGTGGAATCGCCGTCGACGCGGCGCCGCCGCTCTGGGCCTATCACTATCCGGGCGAGCCGCAGCGCCCCCTGGTGGTCGTCGTGCACGGCCTCTACGACAGTCGCAACAGTGCCTATGTGCGCTTCCTCGGCGAGGCTCTGGCGGCTCACGGCTACGGGGTGCTGATCCCGGACATGCGCTGGCACGGATGTCTGTTGTCGCCGGAATGGCTGCCCACCCTCGGTCTGGTCGAAGCTTCCGATCTGCTGCGCTGGAGCCGCTTCATCGCGCCGGAGCGCAAGATCGGCATGGTCGGCTTCAGCCTCGGGGCCCTCGACGTCATCCACGCCGCCGGTCGGCCGGGAGCGCCCGAGGCGGGGGTGGTCGCGATCTCGCCGCCGGCCGCCCTCGAGACGGTCTTCGGCGAGCTCACCGCTCCCATCCGATGGTGGAAACGGCGCTCCCTCGGTCTGCTCGATCTCAGCTTCCGGCGCCTGCTGCGGGATCGCCTGCAGGATCAGGGCATCGCCCTCGGGGCCGATGGGCCGGTGGCGTCGATGATGCTCTACCTCGCCGAATCCCAGGGGGTGCCGCCGTCGCTGCCGCTGGCGGCGGCGGATCCGTTGCCCTCCCTGGCGCGCGCCGCGGGGCCGGTGCTGCTACTCGCCGCCGAGGACGATCCGCTGTTCGGTCCGGTGGTGATGGCCGACCTGCGCCGGGCTGCCGAGGCCAACCCCGGCGTCGAGCTGCTCGCCACCCCCGGCGGCGGCCACATCGGACTCCAAGGCGCCTATCCGCAGTGGTTCATGGACGTCCTCGACCGCTTCTTCGGGCAGGCGAGCAGCGACTGAGCCGGCCGCGACGCGACCGGCTCGGGGAGGTCGAAGCTCAGAAGCCCGGGGCGAGAATCAGGGAACGGTGGTGGACCAGGCGGTGGTGTTGCCGGACTCGAAGCCGTCGCTGAAGATGGCGTTGGCAACGCAGCTGGCGCTTTCGAAACGCAGCACGTTGCTGCCCTGCAGCAGGTAGAGCTCGCCGGCCTCGTCCTCACCGAACCCGTAGATGTTGCCGCCGAGGTCGTCCCACTCGGTGAAGCTCCAGTTGCCGGGCGAGTTTTCGGTGCCGAAAAACACCTTGGCGCTGCAGAAATCGCCGAAGATGTAGGTACCGCGGAGGCCCGGAATGCAGCCGCGGTAGCGGTACCCGCCGGTGATCGAGCAGTTGTTGTTGACGTGGGTGTAGGTGAGGATCGGCTCGACGAAGCTGCCGCTGCATCCGCCCGGCCCCGGGATGTTGCCCTCGCGGCAGTTCCAACCGTAGTTGCTTCCGCCACCACTGCTGGCCGACTCGAACGAGACCTCTTCGCGCGAGCCCTCGCCAACGTCGCCGATGAACATGTCGCCGGTCAGCCGGTCGAAGCTCCAGCGGTAAGGGTTGCGCAAGCCGACGGCCCAGATTTCGTCCTGGCCGGCGGAGCCGACGAAGGGATTGCTGGCGGGAATCGTGTAGGGGGCGGCGCAGGAGGCGGTGTCGCAGGGATCGATGCGCAGCATCTTGCCGAGCAGATTGCTGGTGCTCTGGGACGTGCCGCTCGAAGCGCCACCGTCCCCCAGGCTGATGTAGAGGAAGCCGTCCGGTCCGAAGTGGATGTCGCCGCCATTGTGGTTGCCGGCCGGCTGGCCGAGGGTGAAGATCTCGAACGCCGTGCTCTCGTCGGCATCGTTGGGAGTGCCGGCCGGTACGCGATAGCGCTCGATCACCGTTTCGAGGTCGTCACCGCCGGAGCCGTCGCGGGTATAGCTGACATAGAAGAAGCGGTTGCTGGCGAAGTTCGGGTGAAAGGCCAGGCCGAGGAAGCCGCCCTCGAAGAAGGTGTCGACCTCGCTCGTGATGTTGAGGAAGGGCGTGCCGAGGAGGCCGGTGCCGGGAACGAAGATTCGGATCGTTCCGCTGCGCTCGACGATGAACAGGCGGTTCGAGCCGTCGCCGGCGTGGCGTACCGCCACCGGTGTCGAGACACCGAAGGGCAAGGCGTTGAGGGCGAGGTCAGAAGGGATCTGAGCGCTGGCCGACGGCGCTCCCGAGGTCAGACCGCAGGCGATCACGATGGCGAGGCTGGACAGGAATCGGCTCTTACTCTGCATGCGCTCCTCCGAGCAGTGTTGGAGTTGAGGTCAGGGAGATGCTGATCGGCCAGCTCCTGCGGCGGTCCCGAGGAGCCATGATCCGAGATCATATCGCGGCGTCGCCATATTGCCTCTTGAGAACTCTTTGAGTAGCTCGTGAGACCAGTCCTCGACGCTGCGGCGGGCCTGCCGCGGCCGCCGCCGGACCCTCGCCGCATCCTCCCCTGCAACTCCAGTCGATTCATCGGCTTATCCGCAACCGGTCAGCGCTTCGACAGTCCCTTGTCAGGCCCTGGTCATGACTTCCGGGCTGGGCTCGGTGAGGCTCTGGTTCGGTTGACTCGGGGTGGTGCAGTGGTGCCCATGAGAACGAATCTCGCCAGCCCAGTAAACCTTTTCCCGGTGCGGGGTCACGACGACCGTGGATTGCAAGAAAGAGCCGCTCGCGGACGCCTTGGAGATGGCGGTCGATGGGCGAGCGTGCTGGGACAGCCGCCGAGAAGAGCGCGATGGATCGCCTTTTCCGGGATTCGGATTTCGGTGTCGCAACAAGGGGGCCACCAGGCAATGAACCGTTCACGAAATGCTGTCCTGACTTCCCTTCTGATCTCGGGCTTGGCGGCGGTTGCGGCCGAGGCCGCCTGTCCTTCCGGGCCGGCGGTGTCGGACGAGACCTTCTATGTCTTCGCGCGCAGTCCGGTGGTGGTCGATGTGCTGGCCAACGACGCCCATCCCTGCGGCGTGCCCTTGGAGCTCCTGACGGTGACCGATCTCGGCTGTCCCGGCGAGGTTGTGGAGAACGTCGACGACACCATCACCTTTCGACCGACCGACGCCTTCTCGGGAAGCTGTCAGGTTCGCTACGAGGTCGGCGATGAAGAGGACGCGGCACCGGTGACGGGCCTGCTGACCCTCGACGGTACGTTCCTGCCACCGCTGCTGCCGACGCCCCTCGACGAGCGGCGTCGCGAGGCGCTCCACGCTTGGAACGACCACTTGTGGTTGAGCGGTCCGGGAAGGTTGGGGGGCGACCACGACCGCCCCGATCACGAGGCTTACCACTGGCAGAAAGCTCTGGTGCTGCTGGCGCTCCACGAGCTCGGGGAGCTCGACGACTCGGCGGTGGAGGACGCCCGCGCGCTGATCGCAGCCCTCTACCAGTTCTGGCTGGAGAACCCGGACGAAAAACGCTTCGAGCTCGGTAACCGCAACCTGGCGATGCGGGTCTTCTTGCTTTACGGCAGCACCCTCTTTCCGCCGGAAGAGACCGCCCACGAGGATCTGCGAGAAGCCTTCGAGGCCGATATGGGCATGGAGTCGGCGGCCCAGGGCCCGCAGGATTGTGATCCCGCCTCCTGCACCTGTGGAGCGACCGAAAACCACCTGATGATCAACAACTCCTTCAAGCTGCTTTCGAAGCAGGCCGCCGATGTCGAGACCACCGACCCGGGCTACCTGGCGATTCGCGACTGGTGGCTGGACTTTCTGCCCTGGGCGATCAGCAACGGTTTCTCCGAGTGGGCGAGCAGCGGCGAGTACGAGACCTGGACCTGGACCGCGATTCTAAATCTCGCGGACCTGGCGGCGGATGAGGAGGTCCGCGAGCTCGCCACCATCGCCATCGACTACAACCTGGCGCTGCAGGCAGGCCAGAGCGCGGCCGGTGGAATGTTCGCCTCCGGCGGTACCCGGGCTTACCACTACGAGATTCTCGGCGACTATCGGCAGACTCGGACCCACCTGGCTCAGTTGCTGATGACCGGCGGCGATCTGACGGAGCACGGCGGCGGCATTCACGGGCCGGTCGCCTTCGCGGTGTCCAACTATCGGCCTCTTGTGCTGGTGGACGAGGTCTTCCGCAACGGCTTGGTGGCCGGTGAGACGGCGCTGACCATTCAGCAGGGGCGGTATCGACAGTCCTGCTCGCCGTGGTTTCAGCACACCTACCGCGGCAAGACCTTTGCGCTCGGCGCGAACGTCACGCCCAAGGCGGCTTACTACGAGCCTCACGACACGGTGATCGGCTACGTTTCGACGACGACCTCGCCGACCAGCCACGTGGTGCCGATCGGCTACCACCCGGAGGAGTGGAACCGGTACGCCCGTCACCGCACCACCAAGCGTTCAGAGCGCGGCTTCGGGTACAAGAACGTCTTGATCTACACCCAGGGGGGAATCTCCGATTGGCCGAGTGCCGATCCGGCAGGACCGCAGCCGCCACGCCTTTATGTCAGCTCCGATTTCCGTACCGTGGAGGCGGATCCGGGCGGCAAGTGGATTTTCCTCAGCAACAACCGCACCTACATCGCCTGGCAACCGTCGGTCGGTCGTCCCGAGGTCGAGGAAGGCATGGATCCGCCGCGCGATGGGGGCGGCTTCTTCCTGCGGTCGAAAATCGATCTCGAGGATTTGACGGAAGCCGGCGAAACCTGCGTCCTGGAAGTCGGTGACGCCGATCTCTTCGACAGCTACGCCCAGTTCAAGCAGGACGTGAAGAGTCGCAATCCAGACTTCAATGGCCAGAAGTACTGGACCAAGGACGGCGATGAGATCAACTATCTGCCGGGTTCTTCTACTTATCAGTACAGCGTCAACGGCGAGTCCCCATTCACCCCCTCGACGGCCAACTGGCCGCGGGCGCAGATGGCCCATCTGCAGGACAACGAGCTGACCTTCGGCGACCAGGCCGCAACCTTCGATCCGACCGATTCCAACGGCGATGGCTTCTACCTGGAAGGCGACGTCGAGCGCCTCGAAGGCCACTTCCGGTTCGGTGATGGCGGCTGGGTGCCGCCGGACTCCGACGGTTTGGTGGTGTTGGGACCCCCGGACGTTGAGGTCCTGGAGGGGGAGGGTGCGGTCTTCCTGATCGCGGTCACCGGCGGCCAGCCTCCGTACCAATTCGCCTGGGAGTTTCAGGCCGCCGGCAGCGATCAGTTCGAGCCGGTGTCGGTCGGCGACGGCATCGAGGTTTTGCCCAGCGGCTCGTTGAGGATCGCTGCGGTCCTGCCGGTTCATCGCGGCAGCTACCGGGTGCGGGTCGAAGACGGCGACGAGGTTGCGGATTCGCGCCTGGCGTCGCTGACGGTCCGAGAACCGGTGCGGGTGACGGAGCTGCTCGATTCGGTGAAGCCGCTGGGCGGTCGCGCCCTGTTCTCGATTCGCGCCACCGGGGGCGACGGCCACTACGGGTTCTCCTGGCTGTTCAGCCCGGAAGAGGATGGCATCTACACCCGCCTGGACCAATCCGATCCGACCATCGACATCCAGCAAGCGCCGCTCCCGGACGGCGGCGAGATCTCGGTGCTGTTCATCGAGCCGGTGGCGCAGGATCACCTCGGCTGGTACCAGGTGATCGCCGACGACGGCATGCAGCAGGCGACCAGCAATCGCGCGACCTTGACCCTCGAGGAAGAGGCGCCGGCCCTGGAGCTGTCGTCGCCGGAGGACGCGGAGGGCCACGTGGGCTCGGCGGCGAGCTTCTCGGTGACGGCGAGTGGCGGCACCGGGGAGTACACCTTCACATGGTTTCGGCGCGATTCGGCCGGCGGCAGTTACCAGGCGATCGTGCCGGGCGGGGCGTTCCGGCTCAGCGGCGGTGGCCCCTTCTCGAAGCTCACCATCACGCCGCTGGAGGGCGATCATGCCGGTTGGTACAAGGCGGTGGTCGCGGACAGCGAGACCAGCGTCGAGTCCTCGGCGGCGCAGCTCACGGTGACGAGCCCGCCGGTCGAGGGGCCGCTGGCTTGGGACTCCTTCACCAACTCGGGGGCGGGCCGCCAGGTCGGGGAGCCCCTCGACGGGGTCGAGGTGCAGCACGGTCGCCAGCCCCTGCGGAGCTGGACGGCGGAGTCCTCGGTGATCTTCGGCAACAGCTCCGTGGCGCCCGTCGCCAGCGGCAGCCAAGAGGATCACGTCGCCAGTGTGCCGGTGCTCGCCAGTGACACCTCGATCGCGCCGGTGCTGACCTTGACCGCGGATGTCGTCGCCGGCACCCCGGGCCGCACCGATTGGGTGGCCGTCGGGTTCTGGGAGAGCGCCACCGGAGGCTTCCTCAGCAGCGCCGAAATCTGGGTCCTCCTGAGCCCGACGGGAAACGTGGCGGTCCATGTCCAAGGGACACAGTATGAGCTGTTGTCAGGCCACTGCGTCGACCTCGGGTGCGACTTCTTCCCCGGCGGGACGAACCGGCTGACCCTCGAGTACGACACGGCGAACGAGCGCGTCTCGGCGTGGGTGAACGGCGTTCGCGTGCTGGCCCTGGCCGAGCTGCCGGAAGTGGAGCTGCACCTGAACCACGCGGCCATCGACTTCAACAACCGCGGCTTGCCCGACCTGGCTCGGGTCGCGAGCTTCCGGTTGAGCGCCGAGCAGGAGACGGCGGTGCCGCCGCTGTCGATCTTCCCTCCCCAGAGCACCCAAGCGACCGAGGGTGAGAGCCCTAGCTTCTTCGTCACCGCCGAGGGGGGAAGCGGCGATTACAGCTTCCGGTGGCAGCGGAGAAGCTCTCCTGCGGACTCGTACTCGGACGTCAGCGGCTCCGAGTACGTGGTTTCGACGGACGGCGGTGAGTCGACCTTGACCATCGAGTCGGTCTCCCAGACCCACGCCGGGTGGTACCGGGTGAAGGTCTTCGACGGCATTCGAGAGCTGACCTCCGAGGGCGCCGAGCTGACCGTGTCCGAGGCGCCGGTCACGCTGCTGGCGAAGGACGATCCCGGCGACGGCGATCCGGGGCCGTTCACCTTTACGAAGCCGACCAACACCGGCGAGTACTGGCTGCGCCATCACCACGTTCTGAAGAACGATCAGCCCAATTCGGGCACCTGGGTGCTCGACCACTCGAATCCCTCCGTGGGGTCCCTGGATATGGGGTCCTGCAGCGTCTTCCAGTGCTTCTTCTACACCCCGCCGGAAGGATTCCTGGGAGGTGAAGTGACCTTCACCTACACGATGACCGACGACGGTACCCGGGAGTCGAACTCGGCAGAGGTCAAGCTGATCATTCCGGCGCACCTGCTGGCCAACCCGGATCCGGATCCGGAGACGCCGGAAGCGCTGACCTTCTGGTCCTACCAGGACGCCTACTGGATCTCCCATGCCGCCTTGCTGCGCAACGACGTTCCGAACGAGGACACCGAGATCTCATGGTGGTCCGATCCGCCGGGAGATCTCGAGCCGCGCTTCTGGGAGCAGGACCAGTCCTGGTACTTCCGCTACGACCCACCGCCGGGCTTCGCCGGCGGCGAGGTCGAGTTCACCTACAGGATGCGTCGCCGGAACACGACGCCGGAATCCGTCGAAGCGATAGTCAAGCTGCAGCTCCCGGCGGACCTGGAGGCGGTTCCGGATCCGGACCCCGCGGCGCCGCAGTCTCTGGCCTTCGACGTCTATCGGGATGTCTACTGGATTCCCCACGCGACCCTGCTGGCGAACGACATCCCGGCCGGCAATGCCTACATCTCCGACTGGATCGATCCCGAGGACGGCGTGATGTGGCCGGTGCTCTGGGAGGGTGACGGCAACTGGTACTTCTACTACGACCCGCCGACGGGTTTCGCCGGCGGCGAGATCGAGTTCAGCTACTTCATCGAGCGCCCGGACGTCGAAGGTCAGGAGTCCGAGGCCGCCCTGGTCAAGGTCCAGCTACCGCCCGATCTGGTGGCGAATGACGACTCGGTGGGCTTCGCGACCTACGCCGCGACCTACTCGTTCCCCCACGGGGATCTGTTGCTGAACGACATTCCGACCAGCGGAACCTGGGTCAGCTACTCCGGGCCGCCGACGGTCGGTGAGCTCGACTCGGTGAACCAGGTGTTCACCTACCTGCCTCCGCCGGGGTACCTGGGCGGGGAGGTGGAGTTCGACTACCGCATCCGGCGCCAGGGCGACCCGACGGAGACCGAGTCCGAGAACGGCAAGGTGACGCTGACGATTCCGCCGCCGCCGACGCCGGTGGCGCGCTTCTCGGCCCAGTGCCGTGGCCTCACTTGCCAGTTCGACGCCGGCGCATCAACCGGTCTCGGCTTGAGCTACCGCTGGTCCTTCGGAGATTCGACCACCGGATGCTGTCAGACCGCCCTGCACGACTACGGCTCCGTCGGCACCTACACCGTCGAGCTGGAGGTCACCGACAGCTTCGGGCAGACCGCGGAGTCCAGCCAACAGCTGCGGCCCATCGAGGCCCGGCCGGATCCGCTGTCGGTGGTCTTTCCGGGGCCGCTGGTTCTGTCGGCGGGCGATCTCTTGAACAACGATGCCGCGCCCCTCGGCGCCGACCTCGAGATCGGGGCGATCACTTCCTGGCCGACGCAGGGTCACTTGCAGATCGAGACGGCGACCTTCCCGGACGGGGCGATTCTCGCCCTCGAGTACGCCCCCCACGGTTGCACCGTCGACGACGCCTTCTCCTATCGCCTCTTGCTCGAGGGAGGGACCCAGAGCGAGGACGAGGGCTTGGTGACCGTCGACGTGTTGCCGGACGGTCGTCCGGCGGCGAGCTTCGCGGTGAGCTGTGCCGGCCAGACCTGCAGCTTCACGGACCAGTCGAGCGATGACAGCGGCTACGGCGTCTCCTGGGACTTCGGCGACGGCCACCACAGCACGGAACCGAATCCCGTCCACGAGTACGCCCCGGGCATCTACACGGCGACCTTGACCGTCGTCGATCTTTGCGAGCAGGCGGATTTCGCCAGCCGCGAGGTCGATGCGACGGGCGCGGGCTCGGGGCCCACCGAGCCCACCGTCTCGTGCCGTGGCCTCGAGTGCACCTTCGACGGCTCGGCTCTGCTGCACGGTGTCACCTCGCCGCGCCTCGAGTGGGCCTTCGGCGACGGTAGCCAAGGCACCGGCACCACGACGACGCACCGCTTCCCGTTGACCGAGGACGGGGTCTTCGAAGTGACCCTGGCCGTGACCGACAGCCTGTCGCCGAGTCGAGAGGAGTACGCGGTGACGGTGCAGGTCCTGAATCGCCGTCAGGCCCTCGTGCTCTGGCTCGACTAGGGCGGTGCGGTCGTCAGCACGAGGGCGGAAGCGTTCCATGTTCGATCCACGAACCCATCCCGTAGGAGACATGATCATGACGAGCAATCGATCACCCGTTCGACAGAGCTCTGCCGTGCAACGGCTCGGCGGCACCGCGGTGCGGCTCGCGGTGGTGCTGCTTCTCTTCGCCCTGCCGAGCGGCGCCCCGGCGGGCGCCCAGGAACCGGACCTCGAGGAGCATCACCGGCTGCTGCTGGAAGGCTCCGAGTCGGCGCGCGAAGGGTCCGATCCCGAACCGCCGACGGCGGTCATCGGCACGGCTGCCAATCCAGGCGACTGCGGCGGACTGGCGCCGGGGAACTGCCAGGCCGTGCCGGAGGACATCTACGGCGCCTGGATCCGTTTCGACAACGGTCAGGCGGCCTTCACACCGCGCCCCCAATTGCGCAGCGACATGGATCAACTGGGCTGCACCGACACCTACCTGAAGACCAAGTCTTCCCAGGCCGAGGCAACCGATCGCTGGGTCAAGATGCTGCTCTTCGCCGAGGCCTTCGGCGTCAAGGTGAGAATCGTCTACGGTCGAGACAGCTCGAGTAATCCCAACACCTGCTTCATCCGGTGGGTCTACCTGTTCCACAACTGAACCTCCCTTCGCTGAGTTCGAAGAGGGGTGTTCGTCGCAACCGGTGAAAGCTCTCCCTGAGCAGGAGGACTGTGGCATGAGAACGCGCGACCGATACACCGAGCCCGCCTCGACCCGGAGGTCTTGGAATCCGCTTTGTCTTTGGAGCTCCCTCGGGGACGAGAGGGAACGAGCCGTGATGCGAGGCTCCTCGCCCGCTTGGAGGGCCAGGTTTTCGACCGTGGGTGTCGCCATCGCCGTTGGGCTGGCGGTCGCCAGCGCACCGGCCTCGGCCCAGTCGACGGGCGATCCCGGGCCGGAGCACGAGCTGGTGGAGCGCGGCGCGACGCGCGAGGCGCTGACCTCCGTCGATAGCGTCAACTTCGCCAACGGCGGCGTGATCATCAACATCCCGATCGGAGTCCCGGTGCAGGTGGGCGGTGGCCTGAGCTTCGGCCTGAACCTGTTCTACAGCTCGAAGGTCTGGGATGTCGAGAGCAGCCGCCTGCAGGATCCGATGGACAGCGGTCCGGTTCCGCGGTCCTTCCCGAGCCGGAAATCCCGCGCCGGTATGGGTTGGTCGCTCAACCTGGGGGAGCTGATCCCACCGCGGACGCGCCCACTCAACACCAACGGTATCTACTGGCTCTACGTCGACCCTTCCGGCGGCAGTCACTACTTCTACGGCTTCGTGGAGGGGCCGGAAGATCCCGAGGTGGAGGTTTGGTACACGCGCGATTCCACCTACCTGCGGATGCGGCGGGAGAACGGCGACTACCACGTCGAGTTTCCCAACGGCGAGGTCCACGTCTTCGACGGCAACCTGCAACTGAGGAAGATCTTCAACCAGTTCGGAGGTCCCGGCGACAACCAGAATCACCTGATCATCGACTACGACCAGGAAGGCAGTCTGGACGTGCAGATCGTCGAGGACTGGCACGGCCGACGCTGGGAGATCCACTCCTCGCAGTACATCGTGCCTTGGAACAGTCCCGCCGTTCCGCCGGTGGAGGAGCGGACGATCCGGCAGGTCCACAAGGTGGTGGTTCCGGGGTTCGGGAACCAGGCGGCGGTCTACAACTTCCGCTATGAGGAGCCGGCTTTGGTGCTCGGATGTGCCTGGCTCGAGTACGATCCGGCGCAGCGCAGGGTCGTTCCTTTGCTGACTCGCATCGACCTGCCAATGGTCGATGGCGAGCGGCTGTTCTGGCAGTTCGAGAACTTCCCGGACGAGTCCGGGACCCACGGTGATTGCAAGCAAGGCCTGGTCAAGCGGGCCACCTTGCCTTCCGGTGGCTCGATCGTTTGGGACTACCGCAGTCTGGACATCCGAAGCCACTGCGACAACGGTGTCCCGACGTTCTACTGGGGCAAGAGTCCGGCGGTGCGGCGCCGTTGGTACTACGACGTCGGCGGAGGCGATCCGCTGGACACCAATCAGAACGACGACGGCGTCGGCCTGCTCGCCGACTGGGCCTACAACTACTGGGAGTCGCAACCGCCCCTCAACGGCGACGTGCACCCCCTGGAGCAGTGTGACAACAACTTCTTCGAACCGGCGTCCGAGACCCTCACCGTCGAAGAGATCACCCCCTCCGGGGATCGCATCTTTCGCCCCTACATGATCTGGCCCGGTCTCGGTGCGACGGCGACCGGAGCGAGCTGGGAGGATCACTTTCTGCCCTACATCCGGCACGGCATCGATCCGCGGGCCGGGGCGGAGTTCGATCGCGAGTTTCTCGAGGCGGTGCGCCTGATCGACAACGATCGATTCGTTTCGAAAGCGGTCTTCGATTGCAACGAGATGGGTCAGGCCTGCAAGCCCTTCAGCGTCGATCAGGTGCGCTACGACATGGGATCGCCGGTCAACTATGGCGACGGTTACCGCGGTGATCGCAACGCCCGCGTCGCCTCCGACGGCACGATCTATTTCGGGGCCGATCTCGGCGAGTGGTACCGCAAGACCACCGATCGCAGCGATTGGGACGGCTACGGCAACTACCGGCGCACCGAGAGCTGGAGCGATTTTCCGGGAGAGTACGACGCCGGCAGCTCGCGAGTGGTGACGCGGGACTACAACGCCCATCGCGGCTTCGGATATCCCCTCGGCGCCAGCGGCGGCCAGCTCGGAGCCTCCTTTCAGCCCTTCGGCTCGACGGACCCCTGGGTCCTGTCGACCTTTTCGGTGACCGATACGGAGGAGAACGGTCTCGGCAGCCGGGTGGAGACTCATTTCGACACCGACACCGGATTCCTCGAGCGCCAGCGGGTGTGGGCGGCGACCGGCTCTCTCTCCACGCTCAGTCGAGAGCCGAACGACGTGGTCACCGTTTTCGAGCACGACGCCGAGGGCAACCTGAACGCCGTGTCGACCTTTGGCGGCGATCGCCAGGCAGGGCTGCCGGATCAGGATCTGGCGGACTTGCCGCTGGCCTCCTGGGAGCATCGGCGGGAGAGCTCCTTCATCCACGGCTACCGGACCTACGAGGCCGAGGTCGGTCGCCATGGTGGCTCCGTCTTGCTCAAGGATGTGACGGTGGATCGCAATACGGGCCGGCCGGTCGAGAGTCGCGACGCCACCGGCTTGCAGACCGAGCTCGGCTACGATGCCTTGGGGAGGCTGATTCGCGTGACGCCGCCCTCGGATGCCGAAACGGTGGCGCAGTGGACGCCCCCTTCCGACACCAGCGGGCCGATCGTTACCTTGGTGCGCACCGCCGAGGGCGAGACCCAGCGGGAGAGGATCGTGCAGGACGGCTTCGAGCGCAACGTCCTGGAGCAGGTTCTGTTCCCCCTCGGGCAGTGGTCGTCGACGGTCCACGAGTACGGCCCCGACGGCCTCCTCCATCGCACCTCGACGCCGTTCTGGGCCGCCGACGGTTCCTCGAGCGCCGGCTGGACGGTGTACTCCGACTACGACCCGCTAGCGCGCCCGTGGCGGACGGTGGCTCCGGACGGCAGCGAGTCGCTGTTGACGGTGGATCGCGAGCACGCCTTCGAGACCTCCTCGAAGGTCGCGATTGGGACCATCGAAGACTCCGTGTCGACGGTGTTGTTCCAGGACAGCCGCGGCCGGACGGTGGCCGTGCGGGAGCACTCCGATGGCGCCACGCCGGTGACCACCACCTACGAGTACGACGTCGGTGAACGGCTGACCCGGGTGGCGATTCCCCGCCCCGGAGGCGGCTTCCAGGCGCGCCGGTTCGACTATGACAACCGGGGGTTCATGCGCAGCGAGAGCCATCCCGAATCGGGGGAGACGTCCTTCACGGCCTACGATTCGCGCGGCCAGGTGGGGACCCGGACCGACGCCGTAAATCGCCTCGGCTACCGGTATGACGAGTTCGGCCGCCTGGTTCAGGTTTGGGACGAGCCCGCCGGACGGCTGCTGTCGGAAGATTTTTACGGGCGCGACAACCGGCAGGGGGGTGACGACTACTCGCTCGGCAAGGTGGTGATGTCGCGGCGCCACAACTACCTCGCGGGCCAGCATCTGATCGTCACCGAGACCTATGCCTACGAAGATCCGCAAGGCCGACTGAGCGAGCTGAGGACCCGTTCGAACACCGGCTTCGATGTCGCCCAGGCCTTCGCCTATGACCGCTTCGGCAACCTGGATGAGCAGTGGTATCCCTTCCAGGATCTCCTCCCCGAGGAGGAGGATCCCGATCGCCGGCTGGTCTCGGAATTCGAGCAGAGTCGTCTGGTCGGGCTGACCACGGCCCTCGCCGGCGTCTCCACCGGAGTCGTCGACAGCGTGACCTATCACCCCCACGGATCGGTCGCGGCCCGTCTGCACGCCAACGACGTTTCGGACCGGGTGACCGTCGATGCCTCCGGCATGGGCCGGCCCGGCAGGATGTGGACCACCGGCGTGGCCGGCGGCGAAGACTGGGATTCCGGGTCCTACGGCTACGACGGGTCCGGCAACGTCAAGGCCATCGGCTCGACGCAGTCTTTCACCTACGATCGCGCCATGCGCTTGAGGACGGCTCGCGTCGAGGGCGTGGATCAGGCCTTCGGGTACGACCGCTTCGGCAACCTGGTGAACCTCGCCGGTCGGAGCCTGCCGGTCCAGGCCTCGACCAACCGCTTGCTCGGATTCGACTATGACGGTGCCGGCCGAGTGTTGACCGGTGGCGGTTTCTCTTTCAGCTACGACGCGGCGGGGATGGTGAGCTCGAGTGGCGATTACCGGTTCGTCTACGGAGTGGACGATGAGCGCATCGCCGTGATCGCGCCGGATGGTAGTGAGCGTTGGACCTTGCGGGATCCCCTGCAGCGGATCGTGCGCGAGTATTCGCGGCCACTGGGTGGTGGTTGGGTGGCGGAGCGCGATTATCTCTACGGCAACCGGCTGGTGGCCTCCTTGGGTCTCGCCGGCGGTTCCACTCCCGTCTTGGAACGCTATTACCACAGCGACCACCTGGGGAGCCCGCAATTGATCACCGATGGCGCCGGTGGCAAGGTCTCCGATCACACCTATCTGCCGTTCGGGGAAGAGCTCGATCCCGGCGCCGATGGGGAGCGCTTCAAGTTCACCGGCCAGGAGCGGGACTTCGCCGGTCTCGACTACTTTCACGCTCGCTACTACGGTCCGTTGCTCGGCAGATTCCTCAGCGCCGATCCGATCAATTCCGGCCGGCCGAGCACTCCCCAGAGCTGGAACAAGTACAGCTACTCCCTCAACAATCCGCTGGTTCTCGTCGACCCCGACGGCAAGTGCGCGGTGCCGGCGGGCCTCCTCGAAGGCCGGGTGGGGATCTGCGTCGAGTCGTTCATCGCGGCGAAGCGGATCGGCGGCTTCGGCTTCGGGGACAACCGGGGATTCGAGCCGCACGATCCGGACGCCACCTTCCGCAGCTCACTCCGCATGACCATGAACCCGGAGTCGGGCGAGATTCTCTTCTTTTCGGAAGAGGCTGGGGTGAGCGAAGTGGGGCTCTTCGGTCCCATCATGGGAATCCCTGGTGTCACGGATGTCCAGGGGACGATCGCTCCGGGGGAGGACGGCTCGCACAATCTGTCCGTCTCGATCACTGCGGACAACGGCTTCTCCGCCGTCAATTGGTTCGGCGAGATCGGAATTCAAGTCAATCTCAAGATCGATGGTCAAGGCAACGTCTCGGTCGATTCCTCGAGCACCACCAAGGGGTATCCCTCGATCGAGGGCTATGCCTATCGAATCGTCGATGGCAAGTTGGTGATCGAAACTCTCTTCCAGGTGAAGGAGAAAGATTCGGAAGATCTCAAGGGACTGATGGACCAGCCGTTGATCATCGAGTAGGGATGCGGGGGAACGGACCCCGGGCGGAGAAGCCGGCGACCGGGGTCGCGGACCCGACTGAGGGCGGCCCCGGGCCGGTGATGGCGGCCGGTGATGGCGGCCGCTGAACGCGGCCAGTGATCGTTGCAGGCCCATGCTAGTTTGATTCTCGGAATATCGACTTCTACCGGCTTGATCCTGCGGCCGGGAAGGAAATAGGCCGAGATGATTCGACGATTGGCCCAGCGACCGCAACGCACGCCTCGGCGCCGCGCCGCGCTCCTTTGCATGGTCGCGGTCTCGATGGTCGGCCCGTGGATCGTTGCCGGCATCGTCGAGGGTTCCCTGAACGACGAGATCTTCGTCAACGGTTTCGAGCAGGGCACCGTCCTGGGATGGTCGTCGGCGTTCGGCGCGGGTGCGCTGGTGCCTCCGATGATCTGCGCTCCGCCGATTGCCGCGGTGGATACCAGCGGCGCGACGACGGTCGGGACCGGCAGCCCCGGTAGCTGTACGGAAGCCGCTCTGCGCGCCGCCCTGGCGTCGAACAACGGCGCGATCCGCTTCGCCTGCGGGATGGCACCACACACCATCACCCTGGCGTCACAGCTCGAGATCGACTTCAATCTGGTGCTCGACGGCGGCGGCCTGATCACCCTGAGCGGCGGCGGCACGACGCGGATCATCGACTTCCGGCCGGCCTTCGAGCAGCCCCGCACTCTGACGGTCCAGAACCTGACCTTCCGCAACGGCTCCACGGCCAGTCTGCCGGGGACGACGACGGACAGCGGCGGCGCGGCGATCTACCGCGGCTCCTTCGGCACCCTGCGCGTCATCGCCTGCAATTTCTTCGACAACGTCGGCCCGGCGACCGGGCAGGACGTGGCCGGCGGGGCGATCTACTCGCGGGGCGCGACGCCGACCACCATCGTGGGCTCGGTGTTCCAGAACAACCGCTGCAGCAGCGGTGGCGCCTTGGGGCATCTGTTCGCCGATCTCGAGCTCTTCAACAGCATCCTCGATGGCAATCGGGCCACCGGCACCGGCGGCAATCCCGGCAACGGCGGCAACGGTGGCGGCGTTTACAGCGATGGCAACTCGCAGACCATGTCGGTGTGCGGGTCGGTGTTGTCGAACAACCTCGCCAACGCTCGCGGCGGCGGCTTCTTCCGGGTCTCGAACAACGGCGTCGGTCCGATGACCTTCGACCGCAGCACCATCCACGGCAACGAGGGCACCCTGCAAGCCGGCGGGCTCTATCTGCAGGGTCTCCAGGCGACGATCGACGACTCCACCATCTCGGGCAACCGGTCGCAGAGCCGGGGCGGCATGACGGTGTTCACCAATCCCGGCACCCAGACCCTCGACATGACCAACGTCACCCTGGCCGAGAACTCCGCCACCGGCAATCTCGGCGCGGGCATGGCGGTGGCCGACGGCATCACCGGCACCTTGAGCCACTTGACCATCGTGCGCAACGGAAATACTGGCGAGTTCTCCTTCGCCAGCGCCATCGCCGGCGGCGACGACCTGATCCTGCGGCGCAGCCTGGTGGTCGACAACGAAAAGGTCTTCGAGTTCGAGAACACCAGCTGTAACCGGACCCACGGCGGTCAGGGCAACATCCAGTGGCCGGCGGTCAACGCCGGCGGTCAGAACGAGCTCGCCTGCGCCACCGGCGTGACCTTCCAGGACGTCCCCCTCAGCCCGCTCTCGGATCACGGCGGTCCCACGCCGACGGTCGTGCCGAGCGACTCCAACATCCTCGAAAGCCTGAGCGGTTGCTCGGGCTCCGACCAGCGGGGCGTTCCGCGGGGGGCCACCTGTACCCCCGGGGCGGTCGAGCCTTAGACCGATCGCCCGACTTGAATCGACCATCGGAAACAGGAGACCTACTCGCCATGATTCGACAGCTTTTCCGACTCACCATTCTGTTTCTATTTCTCAGCCTGAGCGCCGAGGCCCGCTGGCTCGAGACCGTTCCGGTGGAGCTTTCTCCGGCCGACCGGGAAGAGATTCTCGCGGTCCTCGATCTGACGCTCCAGGAGGTGCGTTTCCTGCGCGGTTTCGGGGTTCCCAATGCCGAGGGTGTGGTGGACCGGCCCGCGGCCACGGTCAGTCGAAGGGTCGCGGCTCCGGCACTTCGGGTCGAGGCTGGACGCGAGATCCCCTGCTGGCAAAAGGCGGGAGCCTGGACCTGCAAGCCGGGCGAGGCGGTCGACATGCTCTATGTCCAGGTGCCGACGGACTGTCCTGTCAGGGACGCCTTGTTGAGGAGCGGTCGGGTAGAGCTTCGCATCCTCCGCTCCCAGGCGAGGTCCGCCTCGGAGGCCCTCAGCGTCGTCGAGTTCGCCTGCCATTCCAGCCTCCTCGCCAAAGAGGCCTGGTCCGCCGGTCACCGCCTGCAGTCCATCGGCGGCGATGGCGACGGTAGGTTCCGGCTCGACACCAGCCTGCCGGAGGAGTTCGAAAGCGGTTCGAGCTTCCATCTCGAGCAGCACTGTGATGTCGACGGCGTCTGCCGCTGGTATCTGCAGAAAATAGGTTCTTGGCACACCTGAGGTGAGGTGGCAGCTGTTCCGCTGCTGACCCTCGTTTCAGTCCTGGGACTCCCGGATCAGACCTAGCCGCAAGAGTCCTCCCGGCAGGGAACCGCGATCGGGTCTCGGAGTATTGACTTGAGTAAGTTTAATTGACATTATTGAATAATGGTCGACGTTGTGAGTATTACTTCCTAGTGCCCGATCTCGAGTGCGCAGACTCGATGGACTCAAGAGGCCAAGGATGATCGTCATCGTTGGGGAGCGCATTCGGAGTTCGCTTTTATACGGAGTTCTGCTCTTGTCTCTGGGATTCTCGGGATGGACCTCGTGCCTGAGTGTTGCGGCACAAGAAGCGAACGAATCGAGTCGTCTGAACCCAGTTGATAGAGCGTCTTCAGCCAGGGCACGGGCAGAAGCCTACCGGACGGAGCGCCGGCTTCGAGCCAAGCCCACTGAGGTTTTCGCCCCCTTCTACTCGACCGAGAACTCGCTCGATGCCCGGCTGATCGTCCTGAACAGCGTCACGGATCCGGTGACCTTTGAGCTCGCAGCTCTGCGTCTCGACCTCGGAACTCTTCCCCTCGGCAGCTATCGAGTCGAACCGAACCGCCACCTTGATATTCCTCTGGATGACTTGGTGAGCGTCAGTCCCGGCTTCGAGAATGGGACCCTTCGACTCTCATTTCTCGGCGACGCCAGCACGCTCCAGGCGTGGCTTGTTCTCGAGCAGGGTCTTCGGATCATGGAGTTACCCTTGGTTGAGCCCACTACCTCTGAACAAGCGCGGAAGAGCTACTTTTGGACGACGCCATCCGCTGATTCCAGTGCCCGGCCGATGGTCAAGCTTTACAATCGCGGTGGGCAGGCGATTGTGGCCTCCGTTCGATTCTCAAGCGGCCTGAAAGGGAAGTCTAAAGTTCGGACTCTCGTGCTCCAGGCCGGAGAATTGCGTAGCGTTGAGTTCGAGCCTGGAACAGGTTGGCTGACACTGAGTCACGACGGCGATCCGGGCGACCTATTGAGCAGCGCATATCTTCTCGGTCGGCGCACGCTTGACCAGGTGGCGGGTTCCGGTGCCTACGCGAAGGCGACGGTGTGGGAATCGCTGCCGATAGCGGCCCTGCGGAACAGAGAGGGTCGAGATCGTGGCACGGCCGTCCTCCTGTTCAATTCTGGGCTCGCGCCACTAGGTGTGACGTTGCAGACTTTGTCGTCCAGTGGTGAACAGATCGGTCGTCGCAGGCTCTCGGTCGCTGGTGAGAAAGTTGTTCAAGTCGACGTGGCCACTGCTCCGGGATCCCGGCTTCGTATATCCGGTGACAACACCGGTCTGCTGGTCGCTGGATCGACGATGAGCGATGGGTCTGGAACAAGACGATGGCTGACCTTTTTCGCTGCAGAAGAGGCTCACGCCAGTGGCCAGTACCCACTACTACCGTTGAAGTCTCATGACGTGACGCTCGATCTCGTCAACCTCGATCATCGTGATGCCTCAATCGTGGCCCAGTTCTACTGGCAGGGCGGGACCTACGCCTACGGGCCGTTCGGTATCTCTGGCGGTAGCGCCCGAAGGCTCTCTGTCGAGGAGATCGTTGCTGAAGGTGCGCCGGATCTCCTGGGCCGAAAACTCCCGAAAGATCTACCACGAGGCTTCCTCAAATGGAAAGTGCGTTCCGGACCAAGGGCGATGCTCGGGAGGGTCGAGGCACAGCTACGCGATGGCCAGGCTGCCGTCGGCTTCAACTGTACCGGCTGCTGCTGGGAGATTCCATATGGGTCCATCGAGCCGAGCTTCGTCGATTTCGAGCACGGTCAGTCGGTGAGTTTTCTGGCCTGTGTCAACTACGACACCTGCAGCGGCGAAATGGGGCCGTATCCTGCCTACTCGATTTCGACCACCGCCCCGTCGCCGTTCTCTTGGGACGGCTCGTCGGTGTCAGCCTCTGCCGCGGCCGAAGCGGATTTGAGTTTCTCCGCATGGCAGGAAGAGTTGCAGCCGCCCGACTGTTTCTCGTTCGACGTACCCTACGATGGGGTTGGAGTTGCCAGTGCCTGCAAGGCGTTGCTGAAGAAGGCCCACAATCCCACCCAGTTTTGGAGCGCAGTCCAGGCCTGCACCCACCAGGTCGGGAGCGATCCGGCAGGCACGAGGTGCGCTCGGTGTAGGTCGTGTTGTAACGCCCAGAAGGCGCACTCGACCTGCAAGCGGAAGTTTGCTCCGCTGGTGGAGAATGAGTACAGAGCCTGCGATACCATCTGTCTATCCGATCACTGTGGCTAGGCGAGTTGTCCCGGGGCGCCTGCGACTCAGGTCAAGTGAATCGAGGAGGTTCTGATGCTGCGAAGGCACCGAAAAGAAGCCACTCTCTTCTGGGGGACCTTCGTGACGCTTTGTCTTCTGAGTGCCGCGTGCTTGGCTGGGGCCGATCACGGCTGGGGCTCAGGTGCAGCTCATGGATCATTGTGGTGGCAGGACAGTCATGGCGTCTCTCGGGCAAGTGGTCTGTACGTCCTTGAGTATTCGCCCTACGGCGTGGTTCGAAGGGTTCTGGCCGGTGATTCGAACGACGCCTGGCAGGCTGTTGCTACCTGGACGCTCGATGGAAGCACCGGGCGTGAAACGCAGGACTTGGTGGATGACAGGTCCGGCTGGTCGGCGCGAGGCGAGCTTCGTTTCGGCGCCGAGGGTGAGAGCTTGGGAGACTTCTTCGATCGGGCCCATGATGAGATTTCCGACGACAGTCGGATGGAGCTTCGTCTCTCAACTCACAAGGGCGTCGAGGAAGTGATGTGGATCTCAGCGATGGAGCCCGATCTCTGGGCAGCTTTCTCTCGCGATCTGAGTTCGGATCAAGCCGATCGCATTGCTCATTCGATTCCTGCGGACTTTCGCCCGGCGGTAGTTTTCCTCGACGAGTGCATGACCAACTGGTTGGCCGAGGAAGGGCGGGATGTCGCCGAAGATCGAGGCCCAACAGATCTCTTTCGGGTTCTTGCCGAGATGTTACGGAGGACTTTCCCCGAAACCGAAACGTGGATCTCTCAGTCCGATGGGTGCCGTCTCGAGAAAGGCCGCAACCACCGTGGACGTGGCATTTTCGAGTCGGAGATCCTCGATCTGACGTCACGCTTCAAGACCGTCGAGAATGCCGACCCCTTGGCGGGTCACCACGTCGAAGAGGTCACCGGGCCGGGTGCGCGCAATGGCGAGGACCAATAGACCGGCTGGAGCGCTCAACTTGGGCATCTACCCGACCCCCTCACTCTCGGCGAGAGGCTACGGCCCTGCAGAAACTAGCCCGGTGAGAATGTCGACCTAGGCCCTGGCCTCGGCGCCCATCTTTCGCTTCGCCAGCAGCCGGCCGCGCAATCCCTTCCGCCATCCTTGCAGGCGTCGGTGCCACGACTGGGGCAGACTGTTCATCAGAGATCCCGTGAGGATCAGCAGGATCCCGCCAACCGATCCTGCCTTGCTCTGCAGCCAGTACCCGCCGATCAGCAAGGTCACGGTCCCCAGGAGACTGAGCCAGAAGGGGAGCAAGCCATGGCGTCGCTCCCGCGACCGCAGCAGGACCCACAGGTTGATCCCGAGGCCGGCTGCGAAGACCGGGACCAGCCAGGGGGTATAGGGGATCTGGGTCAGGCCGGCGATCCCGAAGGCGCTCGTGTAGGCGGCCCAGCAAAGCGGGCATTTGGGGAAAGCGGCGATCAGGAGCGCGAACAAGGTAGCGCCGGTGCTTTCTAGAGCCCCTTTGGCAATCCGTCGGACCCTGCTTCCGTCGACCGCTCGCGCCAGCGCGGCCACCTGATCGGTGATCTCGTCCACGCTCCACTGGATCCGGGAAAGGGTGTGCCGGGTTCGGCCTCGGTGATCGAGCACATAGGTTTCGACCCGATGTTGGTTGACGATGGAGGCGGAGTAGCCGACCTCGAGGCCAAAGTCATCTTTGAGCCTTTCGAAGGCGTCGGGAGTTGACCGCAAGGCCTTGAAGGAGTCGGAGAACTCGCAGCGTCGGTTTTCGGCGTAGACGCGGATCCGCGCCGGTAGGTCATAGGCCGGGTCGTAGGTGATGAGGGCCACATTGACCTTTCCCGCCAGCCCCATCTGCTCGATCCGCTTAGCCAAGATCCCGGTATTGCCCACCGTCAGCGAGCACTTGTTGATCGAGGTGCAGCGGGTATAGAAGAAGCTGACCACCGTCGGCTTGCCGCGGAAGAAGGCCTCGGCACGGATCTCGACGCCGTCCTGGTCTTCGAAGACCAGGCCCTCCAGGGGGATTCTTCTGGCCCGGGTCCTTCTAGGGTGGGTGGTCCGTCCCGCCAGCTTGGGCGAAGGGTCGCAGCAGGAGAAGTCCACCTCCCGGTGATCCGACTCGATGACCACGACCGCCTCGGCGATCAACTTCCGGACCTCTCGGTGGAAGCCCGCCGATTCCTGGGCGTACTCTGCGAGCTTGGGAAGTGCCGCCGCAGCGTAAGCGCCCATCCAGCGGAGAGTCTTGAAGACCTCTCGCAGGCCGGAGGTGGCCTGGGGCACCGGCCAGACGGGTTTGTAGGAGTCGAAGCACACCGCGTCGTCCTTCTGCCGAATGTTGACCACCGCCTCGAGGAGGTAGGGAGTGATCTCCGGGTGCGGGGTCTCGAGGCCCCGGATGGCCATGGCCGCTCCGGCGATGAGGTAGGGGCTGCGGGTGTTGTAGAGATCCTCCAGGGCGAAGATCAGAGCCTCGCGGGGTAGACCGGTCGCTTCGAAGGCGGCCAGGAGGTAGCCCCGCAGCCGAATGCACTCCTGGGTGCCGCGGCCCTGGTAGAGAGGGTGCGCCTCCCGGAGGAGAGGCACCAGCGCATGCTTTCGTTCCGGCGTCGCCCGTACTCGATCCACGAACTCGGCGATCTCGTCCTCGGGGGTGTGCCGGTCGAATGCGGGTGTCGCGGCGAGAACCTGCCGTTGCCCTCGCATGGACCCTCGCCTGATTTGCGCACTGGATTGCTCGCCGGGACGGTGCCGGCGCCGGCGCCTGAAGATGCCCGGCTCCCAGCCTCGGCGCCCCGAGACCGCCGAAGGCCTAAGGGTCGAGGTCATCGATCAGAGAGTTCAATTCGTCCAGCAGAGAACCAAAGGCATCTTCCTGGCGGTCTCCTTCGGTCGCTTCGGCCCGCAGCGCCTTGGCCTGGCTGGCGCGCTCCTGGAGCTTTCTCATCAGGTCGGTATCCTGGCGGATCCTGCTCAAGTCTTCCGACAGAGTGAGCTTCGAAAGCAGCACCGTCAACAGGCGATGGTCCTGTTCGTCGTCGTCCTTGAAGGCGGCGATCGACTCCTCGAGGAACTCGTCCGGATTCTGAGAATCGAGCGCATGGGCGCTGGCCTCCCGGAGCTCCGACGACAGGTCTTTGTTCTGGAACAGCTCCGTCAGGAGATCCCTGGAATCGGTATCGGAGCGCAGGGCCCGGATGGCTAGGCCCCGGACCTCTTCTTCGCCGGATTTCCCGGCGATGTCGCGCAACAGGTCGAGGTGGTCGTGGGGATCGAGGCTGAGGTAGTGGACGGCGGAGAACGGCGTCGTCAAGGCCCGTTCGGGGTTCTCCAGGCCGTCTCGCAGCTCCCGCTGCAGGAACTCGTCTTTCTGATAGGCCAGCAGATCGATCGCTTCCTGGGCGATCTCTGGGTCCTCATCCCGGATCAAGTTTCTCAGGCCCGGCAGAACGGTCTCCCGGAACTCCCGGAAGGCGGGGCCACCCAAACTGAACAGTCGGAACTGCGACATGGCCGCCTGGCGGACCTCGGCCGGTTCAGAAGTGTCGTCGAGAATCTCCAGCAGGTTCTCGATGAAGGCCTGGGAATGCCCCATGTAGGGAGCCACGAGGTGCATGACCTTGATCCTGATCTCGGCTGGCTCCTGCTTGTCGGAGACGATTCCAGCCAAGGCCTCATGGTCGTCGACCTGCTCGACGAATCGAGTCGATTCCAAGGCCGAGAGGCGAGTCGTAGTCTCCAGCTCTTTGTCCAGGATTTTTCGAATCTCTTGATCGTCGGCCATGGTCCTCGGGGAGGGAAACTCCGGTGGGGTGAAATGGAACGGAACGTTGTCGTAGTCGAACCCGACGGCGTGGTGTGGGTCGAGCCTGCCCTTGTAATCGATCACCTCCTCGAGGTCGGGGGTGGCCGTCGGCTTGGGAAGAACCTCGTACCCTTTTCGGGGCGTGGGATATTCCCCGTAAGGAGCCTGGGGCGGTCGGGGGTCGCGGTTGTCACCGTTCCAGGGCCATTGGGTTTCCTGGGAGTAGGCGCCGAAGCCCTTTTCCCGATCGGGGCTCTTCCCCTGGGGAGTGTAGCTTTCCTCTTCGGTGGGCGTGAAGCGGTTCCAGTAGTTTTGCCACACGGCCCACAGGCGATCGACATTCGAATGCAGCATGAAGAACACCGGGTCCTGAGGGGCGGTGGCGATTTCGGCGATCAGGCCCCGGAAGCTCCTGTGGCCGCCGCCGTGGGGATTGCTGAAGACCAGTCCGGGGTGCACACCGCGTTCGCGACCTTCCACAAAGAATAGGCCCCGGTACTTGCCATTTCCCATGGCGATGGCGTAGGCCTCCGGAGCTTTGCGGGTGATCAGCACATCGTAGCCGCCATTTTGGGTTACCGGCCATTGGTAGGCCGACCGCAGGAGCGCAGCCGATCCCGGGGGATTCCAGTTGCGCCAGGGGTTGTCGGAGGAAAAGAAAGGTCTGAATCCGCTGCCGCCGGTGACGACGTTCATGCGGCCGCCGAAACTCGACGAGAAGAGGCTGGGGGCGGGAAAGTCCCAGCGCCAGTAGTGGAGGGAAACGCTCGCATCGATGGCCTGGAGGTCGCGCTCCAGATTCAACAGATACAGCCGATGCCAAGGTAGAAAGTTCTCGTACTTGTGAATCTCGTCGTCGGTGTTCGAGATGTGCATGTCCGTGAACTGTTTGTAGAACTCATACCTGTCTTTTTGATTCAGGACGGCAAACGCACGGACAAAACGTTTTCTCTCGTCCGGGGTCAGGGTTTCGGCATCCTTGCGAACCCGCACCATCAGCGGTTCGGTTGCGATGGGCTCGGCCTGGGGGGCCTCGCTCGGTTCGTCCTCGTAGACGTTGAGCTCGATGTCTTGGTCCCAAGTGCTGGCGTTACCGAATTCACCCGCGATGTGGAAGGTGGTCCATTCGTCGTTTTTGCAGGTCAAGGTGGCCGTCGGGTAGACAGTCTCCCGCTGGGCATCGGTGAACACGATCCGCCCGACTCCCAGGTTCCGGGTGCGGAGAAAGAGCTTCGTTTCGCCGGTACCTTCGAGCACGCGGAGGTGGCAGATCGCAGGACCCCAGGCGACGTAGGGGATGTGCAAGTCGGTTTTCGGATCCGGACAGTTGATCTTGATTTCTACTTGCATGGTGCTCCAGGGTTTCGCGAGTGGATTCGAGCCCATGCGTCATCGTCGACACATTCGGCGGCAGCGTGCCGACGGATGGCCCTTTCCGTTCCCAATCGTTAGTATTATTTTCTTATATTAGTTCTTTCGAACTGCTCAGTCAATGTGCTGATCGGGCTAACCTGTGGGGCCCTTGGTCAGCCGACGGCTGGCCTGGAACCTCGGCTGGCCCCAGCTCTCAACCAGGCCGATGCGGCCCGCGAGATCCTGCTCCGCGGTGGTCGTCATGCGTTCGACGGTGGACTCCCGAAAGTCGAACAGGGGCGGCCAGTCGCGGTGGCTCTGGGGTGGGGCGAGGGAGACCACCAGGAGCTCCCGGCGGCGCACCCGGTCGGTGCGTTGGGAGCGTTCGAAGAGGTAGCCGGGGAGGCGCTCGAGGTTGAGGAAGAGCTCGCCGCGGAGGGATTCGCGGCGCTCGCCCTCGCGTGGCTCGGTCCGGCCCTTGGCGCTGGCGTGACCGAGGGGATGGGTGGAGTGGAGGATTAGCACTTGGCGGGCGCCGGCGGTGAGGGCGGCTTCGATCGGCACCAGGTTGGAGAAGCCGCCGTCGACCATCGCCTCTTCCTGGGGCCGGCCCGGGAGGCCGGCGACGCGAGTGGCGGGAAAAATCGGGAACGGCGAGCCGGAGGCCATGATCACCCGCTCGAGGACGTCGCGGTGGCGCAGGACGCGGGGATCGCCCACGCGGCCGTCGGCGAAGTCGGTGCCGATGGAAGACCATTGCGTGCCGGAGCCCACCGGAGGCGAGAGGTTCTTGGCGCGGCCGGGCGAGAACAAAAAGAGCCGAGTTCCGCCGGCGGGATCGTCGAGGACGTTGGTGGGCACGATGAAGTCGGCGGTGAGGCGCGCGGTCTGATCGTCCTGAGCGCGGTCGAAGCGTGCGATGGCGCCGGCGAGATAGTCCACCGCCTGGCGATTGCCGTAGAGGGCCGGGGCGACGGTGAGGTTCCACCACAGGAAGGCGAGCAGGGCGATGCCGCCGAAGCGGCTCAGACGACGGTGGACCAGGGTGCCGTTGGGGTGGAATGCGGCCAGGTAGCGCAAGCCACGGGCGAGGCTGGAGTCGGGCCAGCGCCAGGCGGCGCCGATCATGATCAGTGCGGCGGCTGCGGCGGCGACGAGCAGGCGGATCCAAAAGGCCGAAGTGAGCTCGAGCATCGAGAAGTCACCCATCGACATCAGAACGAGGGTGCCGTGGACCAGCAGGACGTGGACCACGGCGACCAGCAAGGCGGCGAAGAAGCCGCGCCGATCGGCGATGCGGTAGCGACCGTCGCTGGCGTGGACGAGGGTGATCAGGCCGGCGAAGACGAGCAGGGCGCCAAGGCTGACGAGCAGAGCGCCGAGGGGCAGGTCGAGCCGTGACGGGGCGGTCCAGGGCAGCAGGCCGGTGCTGGTCTCCTCCGGTCGCGTCAGGCTGAACACCACCAGGCTGAAGAGCAGCAGATAGAAGAAGGCGGTGGCGCCTTCCCCGGCCTTGGCAAAGCGCTGCGGCAGGCCTTCGGTGGCGACCAGGACGATGGCGACGAGGAGGAAGCCGGAAAAGACGATGCCGGCCTCGCCCCAGGCTTTGAACAGGTCGCCCAGCCAGCGGTGCAGGAGCAAGACCAGGAGGGCGGCGACCAGCGCTTCGACGGCGAAGGCGATGACCTTGCGCCGATGCCAGCGGGTGTGCGCGCGCCGCACCCGCAGCAGGGCGACGGTGGCGACGATCAGGAGCAGGTAGAGGGCGGTGAAGGAGAGGCCAAAGGGGGCATCGCCATCCTTCCAGGAGGAGCCGAAGAGGAACGGCACGAGAATCGCCACGGCTCCGCCGACGAGGAGGGCGACGGCCGGCCACAGCGAGCTTCGCTTCAGGGCCAGGCGGGCGCCCGGCTGGCGAATCAGGAGCTGATCGGCGGACACCGCCAGAAAGGTGGCGAGGGCGAAGATCAAGCCTTCGATCTCCGGAATGTGCTCGCGCAGATCGTCGCTGTGAATCGCTTTGACCAGCAGTGGAATCACGAACAGGAACCAGGCGGCGCCCATGGTCAAGCGGGTGCGCCAGGTGTGGTGATGATCGGCGCGGTGCGCGGTCTCCGGGGGGTGCAGTCGACTGCGGTTCGGAAACGAGGCGATCAGGAGGAGGGCGCTGAACACCAGGAAAGTGACCAGGACGCTGGCGTAGCGCAGCATGTCGCCGCCCGGAAAGATGTCGCCGCTGTTGAGAAAGCGGCTGCCGTCGCCCTCGCCCTTCATCCACAGCAGATCGGTGAGATTCCAGGGCCCGTTCTCGGTGAGCCGCGCCACGAAGTAGCCGAGTAGCGCTCCGCCGCTGGTGCCGACCACCGACTCGACGGCCAGGCTGCCGGGGCGCTCGCCGATGCTGCGGTTGCTCAGCAGCCCCTCGCCGTATAAGTGATCGACGAGGCGAGATTGGTATGCGGCCTTGACCCCCCCTCCAGGGAGCACCAGGGCGAGGCCGGGGTCCGGCGAGCGGCGCAGCAGCTCGAGGCTCTCGTCGACGCGAAAGGAAAAGGGGCGGGTACCGAAGTACTCGCTGAGCTCGAACAGCGGCGTCAGCGCGGGGGGCTGGGGCTTTTGGTCGAGGAGGTGTGCCAAGGCTTCCGGGAGCTCGGCGGTGGACTCGCGAAAGGCCGTCGTGCGCCAGAGGCCGGCGGCGATGGGAAAAGGCACCACCAGGTGACGTTCTGCAGGTGCGGCGGCGCCGGTTTGCGAGAAAGAAATCTCGGTGGCGTCCAGGAGACGCGAACAGAAGGTGTCTTCGGTGGCGACGGAGCTGGCGACGGAGCTGCCCAGGGCGAGCAGCTCGAGGTAGCTCGCGTCGAGATGCCAGGGAGTGACGATGCGCAGATCTTCGCGGCCGGCGGCGAGGCCGGCGACGAGCTCTCGGGCGGTCATGCTGCGGAAGCCTTGTGGGCTGGTGGATCTCCAACTCGTCTCGCCGCCGGTCGGCAGCAGGGCGACGACCTCGGCCGGCAGCGGAATCTCCCGCAGCCAGCGATTGGGGGCGAGAACGGTGGCGCTGGCGGGACGGCGCGAACGCTCCAAGACGGCGATCGCCGGGGTCTCGAGGATCGCGCCGTCGAGGGCTCCCGAGTCGAGCCAATCGAGCAGCTCATAGCCATTGCCGAAGGCCAGACGTAGCTCGAGGGTGCGAAGGTCGGTGCAGCGGCCGCGCTGGGCGAAGAGGTCGGCGAGAAAAGCGGTGATGGCGCCTTCGAGACGCTCCGAGTCGGCCGCCGGGCCGGGCAGGCCGAGGCGCAGGCTGTCGGGGCAGGGGCTGGCCGCCAGGTGCGGTGACAGGGCGAGCCCGAGGGCGAACAGCAGGATGGCGAGGCGAAAGGGCCGTGGCACGGCTCCGGAATCCTCCCTCGAGAGTTGATCGAGTCGGCTCGCAAAGATAGCAGGTGGCTCCTGCTCTGGCGGAGCCGGTGGAGGAAGGTGACGCGCGGTTTCGAAGCTGGGCTAGGGCAGGTCGCGCAGGGTGAGCTGATAGCTCTCGAGAAGGGTCCAGGCGCCATTCGATTCCTGGCCTTCGAGGTCGAATCGATAGTCGGCGGCGGGGAAGGCGCGACGCGACAGCAGAACCGAGAAGTTGCCGAGGTCGCTCAGCAGGAGGCCGTTGCCGAGCCACAGCAGATCGCCGTCGGGCTGTCGAATCAGCAGGCGGTAGGCGTCGTGGGCGCCGGCATCGGAGAGATTGAGGGTGACCGTGAAGCGGTCCATGGCCGCCGGGATCTCGAGCTCATTGCGTTGACCGCTGCCGCGCACGAAGCTGTCCGGAAACAGGTCCGCTCCGGGAACGAAGAGCTGCGGCGTCGGCGGCGTGCCGACGTCGGACGTCAGCTGGTCGAGGCGACGCGAAAGCTCGGCGACCTGATCCTGGGCGGACTCGAGCTGCTCGCCGAGCTCGTGCGTTCGGCGTTCCGTCTCGGCCCGGAGCTCGGCCTGCAGCTCGGCTCGGATCTCGGCGGGTGTTCCTGCCGTCGACGGACTGCTCGAGCTGGCTGCCCGGGCCTGTCGCTCCCAGCGGGCCGCCTCCTGACGGCTTTGAGTCAGGAAGAAGACCAAGGCGAGAGTCGCCACCAGGAGGGCCGCTGCGGCGAAGAACCAGGGGTTTTTGCGGAGCTCCCCGCGCGTCAGGAAGTCGATCACGTCCCCCTCGGGGGATTCCTCGCCTCCGTCGATCGGTGGCGGCGAGACTATTTCCTCGAGAGCTTCGTCCGACGAAGCCTCGAAAGCCGCCTCCCGAGTCCTCTCGCCGCGGCCGGCGACTTCGTCTTCGCCGAAAGACAACCGTCGGTCGAGGGCCTGCCAGGCGGCGAGCTTCTGCTCCTCCCACTGCGCCAGGGGCCGCTCCTCGTCGGGGGCTTCCAGGTCGGCCAGGTCGAGCACCGACTCGGGGCAATCGCCGCGGCATTCGGCGAGATGGGCTTGCACCTCGGCCGTCCGCTCCTCCGTCAAGCGTCCTCGGCGGTAGGCGACGAGCTCCTCGAGGCTCGGGTGGAGGTCAGGGTCCGTGCTCATCTCGCCTCTCGTCGTTCGCCGGCCGCAGCGCTTGGCGCAGCCGTTTGCGGGCTTGGAACATGTGGACCTTGACCGTGTCCTCGGCGATTTGCAGTACTTCGGCGATCTCGACGTAGGAGAGATCGCGTTCGAGCCAGAGCTGGACGCAAGCTCTCATCCGGGGTGGCAGGTCGGCGACGGCGGTGCGCAGGGCGTCGCCGCGTTCGAGGCGCAGAAAGTCCGCCAGGGGGTCGTCGCTGGCCAGCGTCGGAAGCTCGATCGGCTCGCCGTCGAGGGTGGTCTCGAGGGGTAGCTCGCGACCGCTCCGGCGATGCACGATGACCCGCAGGCGCTTGCGGGCGGCGTTGCGCGCCAGGCCCAGGAGCCAGGCTTCGAAGGGCGCTTCCCAGCGGTAGGTCGCGACGCTCTGATGAACGCCGACAAAGACGTCCTGCACCAAGTCCCTCGTCTCCTCTTCAGAAAAACCCCGACGCCGGAAGCTCCGGTAAAGGGGCCAATAGTATCGGTCGAAGAGGTTCCGAAAACCGGCTTCGAGGTTTACTCCGCGCTGCAGATCGCGGACGATCCGGGCGGTTGCGGACGGGTCTTCGGGGGCCGCTTCGCCGGCATCCTGGCGCAAGCCGCCATCCTGCAAGGAGACGAGAATCTCCCCATCGGAATCGCTCACGATTCTCCTGTCTCGCCTCCATTGGGGTTCGGGCTCAGCGGCGTCATCATAGCTTTCTACGGGCGACGAGAAGAATTCCTTGGCCCGCCGGTGTGCTTCTGCCGGTCCCTGGCGAGAGGGCCTTGGGCTCAGTCGGCGGCCGGCAGGCCTTCGAGCTGCTCCTCGATTTCCTCCCAAGCGCCCATCAAGCGGTCGATTTCTTCGCGGCGCTTTTTCTGCTCCGCTTCGAGCTTGTTCACCTCCTTGCGCGGCGTGCGGTCGAAGTAGGTCGGATCGCAGAAGAGCTCGTTGATCTCGTGGATGCGCGCTTCGAGCTTCTCGACCTCGGAGGTGATCTCGTCGCGCCGCGCCTCGAGGCGACGGCGTTCCTTGCGATGGCGATTCTGATCATTCTTCGAAGGGGCCTTGGAGGGCTTGGCCTTGCGTTTGTCCTTGCGCGCCTTGAGCAGCACGGTGTCGGCGTCGAGGTGGTCGTCGCCACAGTGCTCGAGGTACTCGTCGTAGCTGCCGGCGAAGTCCTGAATGCCCTCGGGCGTGATCTCGAGAATGCGCTCGGCGAGCTGCGAGACGAACCAGCGGTCGTGGGAAACGAAAATCAGCGTACCGTCGTAGTCCCGCAGGCCCTGGACCAGAGCCTCGATGGCTTCGAGATCGAGGTGGTTGGTGGGCTCGTCGAGGAGCAGCAGATTGGGCTTCTCGACCGCCAGACGACTGAAGACGAGGCGCGCCGCTTCGCCACCGGAGAGGCTGCCGACCTTCTTCTCCGCCTCGTCGCCGGAAAACAGCATCAGCCCGAGCTGGCCGCGGACGAAGCCGATCGGCTCCATCGGGCAGATGTCCCACAGCCAGCCTTCGACGGTTTGCTTGGGGTCGCCGAGGAGCTCCTTGTGATCCTGGGCGAAGTACCCGGGGCGGGCTTCGTAGCCCCACTCCGAGGTCCCCGCGTCCTGCTCGACGACGCCCATGACGATCTTGAGCAGGGTCGACTTGCCGATGCCGTTGGGGCCGAGGATCGCCAGGCGATCGCCGCGCCGTACCGTCAGCGAGACGTTCTCCAAGACCTGTTTCTCGCCATAGGCCTTGCTGATGTCTTCGAGGATCAGCACTTCCTTGCCACTCGGGCGGGTTTGGCGGATCTTGAACTTGGGATAGCGCCGAGAGCTCTGGGGTAGAGGCTCGAGGTCTTCGGTCATCTTGTCGATGAGCTTCTGCTTGCTCTGCGCCTGGCGCGCCTTCGACGCCTTGGCGCGGAAACGCTCGACGAAACGCTGGTGGTCGGCGAGCTGCTTCTCGCGATTCGAGATCTCTTTCTCGCGGCGGTTGCGCTCCTCGACCTTGGCCAGGCTGAAGGCGCTGTAGTTGCCGGTGTAGAGACGGATGGTCTCGTAGTCGACATCGGCGATGTGATTGCAGACGTTGTCGAGAAACCGATGGTCGTGGGAGATCACCACGGCGCAGCCCGGGTAGTCGACGAGGAACTTCTCCAGCCATCGGATCGAGACGATGTCGAGATGGTTGGTGGGCTCGTCGAGGAGCAGAGCATCGGGGTTGGCGGCCAGCACCTGGGCGAGGAGTACCCGCAGCTTGAAGCCGCCGGAGAGGGTCGAGAGCGGCAAGCGATGCTGGCTGGTCGGGATGCCGAGGCCTTCGAGCACCTCGCCGGCGCGTGCCTCGAGGGTATAGCCGTCGTGGCGCAGGATGATGTCCTCGAGCTCCGAGTAGCGATCCGCGTCGAAGGATTCGTCGGCCTTGGCGAGGAGTTTTTCCTTCTCGGCCATGGCCGTCCAGACCTCGCCGGCGCCCATCATGGCGACGTCCAGAATGGCGTGCTCTTCGAGCTCGAAGTGATCCTGTTTGAGGACACCCAGGCGTAGCCGCTTGGGGATCGAAAGGGTCCCTTCGCTGGCCAGTTCCTGGCCCGACAGGATCTTGAGGAAGGTCGATTTTCCGGAGCCGTTGGCCCCCACCAGCCCATAGCGGTTGCCGGGGTTGAACTGCATCGAAACGCCCTTGAAAAGGGTCTGAGGGCCGTAGGATTTGCCCAGCTCGGAGACGGCGATCATGGGCCTTCGACCCTATCAAGGGGGCTGGGCCGTCACCACCCGATGGACGGACCTGGAGGGGGTTCGCAGGCTGCTGGCGGGCAGGGCCGGTCGGTGGAGCGAATTTTGCACAAGTTTTGGTGCGACTCGACATCATCAGACGCCTTTTGGCGCTCGGTGTCCCTTTTTTGCGCCCATGCCTGTCCGAATTCGCATTCCGCGACCGAATCGCCGCCGGATTTTGCTCTGGACGGGCGGCATCGGGCTCGTCTTCGCTTTGCTCACCGGTTGGCTGCTGTGGCCGTTCTGGCAGCTCTCCGGCCAATTTGCCGACCACCACGCCCGTCAGCCGTCGCGGCTCTATGGGCGTTCGGCCCTGCTGGCGGTGGACGACCTGCAGAGCGCCGACGCCATCGCGAGTCGCCTCGACACCCTCGGCTACCGGGTCGCCGGCGACGGCGCCTTGACGCCCGGCACCTATCGCTCCGGCGGTGGCCGCCTGAAGGTCCGTCTGCGGCGCTTCCCGACGCCCGCCGGGACGGCCGGCGGCGAGGTGCTCGAGGCGACCTTCCGGGGCCGTCGCATCGTCGCCCTCGAGCTCGCCGGCGAGGCAGTGCCGTCGGCCCTCCTCGATCCGCCCTTGCTGGCTTCCTACTACAGCGATTCGCGGCAGGACCGGCGACCGGTGCGCGGTGCGGACCTGCCGGCCCACCTGGTGGCGGCGGTACTGGCGGCGGAAGACGACCGCTTCTTCGATCACGGCGGTGTTTCCGTGACCGGCGTACTGCGCGCCGCCTGGGTCAACTTCCGCGGTGGCGAGGTACGGCAGGGCGGCAGCACGCTGACCCAACAACTGGTCAAGAACCTCTATCTGAGCCCCGAACGAACCTGGCGCCGCAAGTCCCGGGAAGCGGTGCTGGCGGTCTTTCTCGAGGCCCGCTACGACAAGCAGCAGATCCTCGAGGCCTACCTCAACGAGATCTACCTCGGCACTGCCGGTGGAGTTCAGCTGGTGGGGGTCGGGGCGGCGGCTCGGGCCTTCTTCAGCAAGCAGGTGGAGGAGCTCAACCTGGCCGAGGCGGCGACCCTGGCGGGCATGATCCAGTCGCCGGCGCGGCGCGACCCGGTGCGCCATCCGGAGGTGGCGCGCCAGCACCGCGACCGCGTCCTGCGCCGTATGGCGGTTCTCGGCGAGGTGCCGGCAGCGCAGATCGAAGCCGCTCTCGGCGAAGAGCTGACGGCGCGCCCGATGGCTCCCCGTCAGCGGGCGGTGCCCTTCTTCGCCGATGCGGTGGCGCGAGAGGCGGCGGCGCGCTTCGGCATCGACGATCTGGCGGATCGCGGCTATGTGCTTCTCTCGACCCTCGAGCTGGCCGACCAGCAGCGCGCCGAGGAAGCTCTCCGCTGGGGGCTCGAGGCCCTCGAGGATGGCTGGGAGAAAGGTCGCAAGGTGGCGGTGCCGCTGGAAGGCGCCTTGGTTTCGACCGATCCTCGAGATGGCAGCATCCTGGCCTATGTCGGGGGTCGCGACTACGGTCGCAGCCAGTTCGACCGCGCCGGCCAGGCGCGGCGTCAGGCCGGCAGCGCCTTCAAACCGGTGATCTACTCGGCGGCCTTCGACGGTGGGGTGGCCTCGCCGTCGTCGATGGTCGAGGACGCTCCTCTGACGGTGCGCCTCGCCAATCAGCGCTGGTCGCCGCAAAACGACGACGGCAGCTTCAACGGCTGGGTGAGCGTGCGTACGGCCGTCGAGCGCAGCCTCAACGTCGCCACCGCCCGCCTGGCGCTGCAGGTGGGATTGCGGCCGATCATCGACCTCGCTCGTGGCCTCGGCGTGACCGCGCCGCTGCAGCCGGTGCCCTCCCTCGCCCTCGGGGCCTTCGAGGTCAGCCCGGTGGAGATGGCGACGGTCTATTCGACCTTCGCCGCCGGCGGCCGGCGACCGACCCTGCACGGTCTGGTGGCGGTGCTCGACCCCGCCGGCCGACCGCTGGCCGGCGAGCCGCTGGCGCCGGCGGAGCAGGTGCTGAGCCCGCAGGCCGCCTACTTGATGACCTCGGTGCTCGAGGGGGTCTTCGAGCGCGGCACGGCGCGGGTGACCCGGCAATGGGGCCTGCGGGATCCGCTGGCGGGCAAGACCGGAACCACCAATGGTCGCCGCGATAGCTGGTTCGCCGGCTATTCTCCGGATCGCGCCACGGTGGTCTGGGTGGGTTACGACGACAACTCCGAGACTCGCCTGTCGGGCGCCCGGGCAGCCTTGCCGATCTGGTCCCGCTTCACGGCGCGGGTGCGCCCCGCCGGCGGCTTTCCCGTCTTCGCGCAGCCGGAGGGCATCGTCACCGCCTTGGTGGATGCCGAGTCCGGTGGACTGGCGACCAACCGCTGCTACCGAGTGATCACCGAGGTCTTTCTCGAGGACCAGGTGCCGGCCTACGTTTGCGATCTCCACGGCGGCCGCTATCGGCGCGAGCCGCCGCGGGTGCGGGATCATCGTTTCCGCAGCTGGCTGCGACGGGTCTTCGGCGACGGCCGCTAGCAGGTTGCTCAAACTCATCGGCAACCTGCTTCCGGGCCCGGAAGGGCTGGGCGCCCCCGGCCCAGCGGCGGCGTAGCCGCCGCGACGGGAGAGGAGGCCCCAGAACCGCGCGTCTTGGGCCGGAGCGGGACGCGTACTCAGGGGCGCGTAGCCCCTCTCGGAAAAAACAGCTAGCAGCGCTGGAAAAGTTGCGAAGCGGACTTTTTCAGCAGCCTGCTAGGCCCCTCGCCGCCATCGGCGACAGCGATCCATGGCGCCGCTCTTCGCGTATGGTTAGCAGGTTGGATTTGCTGTCGGCGGCGCGGGGCCTGACCAAGCCGCCGTGTTCCATGCTCGTGAGAGTCGAGGAGAAGAGACCATGCGCCGATTCGAGAAGTTCGTTCTCGTCCTGTCCCTGCTGCTGCTCGCCGGTGTTGCTCAGGCCCAAGATACGGGCGCCGATTGCACCCTGACCTTCGATGCCGTCTGGAGCGCCGCGACCCATCCCACGGAGTTCCCGCCGGATCCTCACTTCTCGCCCCTGATCGGCGGCTCTCACAATGACGACGTGGCCTTCTGGGAGCCCGGTGGCACGGCGACGACGGGCATCCAGGTGATGGCCGAGTTCGGCAGCACCGGTCCGTTGACCACGGAAGTCAATGCCGCCATCCAGGCGGGCACCGCCGATGCCGTGATCTCCGGCGGCTCGATCCCCGTCTCGCCGGGGCAGGCGCTGGCGAATTTCCGCCTCGAGCCCAGCCATCCCCTGGTGACTGTGGTCACCATGATCGCGCCGAGCCCCGATTGGTTCCTCGGAGTGCACGGCCTGTCGCTGTTCGACCAGGGGAGCTGGACTGCCCAGCAGGTGGTCCAGCTAGCGCCCTACGATGCCGGAACCGACTCGGGAGTGAGCTACACCTCCGGTAACAATCCGACCGTTCCGCGCGGCGTGATCACGCAGCTCACCGGTCATCCCTTCGGCGGTAGCACCTCCCTCGGCACCTTCACCTTCAACTGTGCCAGCGACCTGATCTTCACCGACGGCTTCGAGAGCGGCGACCTCTTGGTCTGGTCCTCCTCCCAGTCCTAGCTCGGGCCATCCATCCCGCCGCCTTCGGCGGCTCCCCGGCGAGGCAGTCTCGCGAGGCCTTGAGCGACAAGGCCTCGCGCCGTTGTCGCCTGTCCGTCACTTGCGGTGACGGGGGGTCTCGTGAGAACATCTTCTGCATAGGCACTTACTCATGGATGTACGATGCGCGCCTTGGCTGTGAAGCCGCCGCGCGGTCGATCCAGGAGCGGGAAACAACCCGATCGGCGATCGCGAAGCGGTTACTTTTCTCACTGCGCAACGCCAGTGCCTTTTGATGACCTTTTCTTGCTCTTGCACACTCGATAGAGGGTGGCGTGTATCTCTCGTGCCGCCAGCCTCGCCAGTCTCCACGTGCGCAGACACGAGATGGATTGCATGCCCCAGATTTCAGGAAGGAGCACGAACATGAAGCATTTCTTGCGTTTCGGGATTCTCGCCCTCGCCTTGGCGCTGATCCCCACCGTTGCCACGGCGGCCCCGCAGCCGATCAAGATCGAGTACGGCGGCTCTTACGTGCAGTGGTTCCCTCAGACCGACTACAAGCTCGCCCGTCTCACTGTCGGCGGCCCGGACTGCCTCTCGGACACCTACGAGTTCCGCGCCGGCGAGGCCATCTTCTTCGAGATTTTCGACAATGAGGGACGCCTGCGGCCCGACGGCACCTACACCTTCGACCTGACCCTGGCGCCCTTCATCAAGGAGCGTCCGGAGGAGATGGTCGCCGGCGGCGACGCCCAGCTCTGCCGCGGCCGTGAAGGGCTGCCCGATCTTTCGGTGTTGACCTCCACCGGTTACGTCACCATCTTCCGCGGCAAGATCGCCTATCCGGAGGAGCAGGAAGATCGCTTCGTCGCCGACACCACGCCGGCCAGCGAGTCGGCCCTTGTGGACGGTGGCCTGGGTGCCGTTTCCGGCGGCCTGGTGGGTGATTTCGATCCCAACGAGGTCCAGTCGACCCACGCCGCGGATCAGGTCATCCTCGACGACCTGATCGTCGACGGTAGCGCCTGCATCGGCTTCGACTGCGTCAACGGCGAGAGCTTTGGCTTCGACACCATCCGGCTGAAGGAGAACAACCTGCGCATCAAGTTCGACGACACCAGTGTCGCCGCCAGCTTCCCGCGCACCGACTGGCAGCTCACCGCCAACGCCTCGGCCAACGGCGGCGCCAGCAAGTTCTCGATCGACGACATCTCCGGCAGCCGCACGCCGTTCACGGTCGAGGCCAACGCCCGCAGCCACTCGCTCTACGTCGACGACGGCGGTCGGGTCGGCATCCGCACCTCGACTCCGTCGACGGAGATCCACGTCATCGACGGCGACACCCCGACGCTGCGTCTGCAGCAGGACGGTTCCTCCGGCTTCGCGCCGCAGACCTGGGACGTGGCCGGCAACGAGACCAACTTCTTCATCCGCGACGTCTCGAGCGGCTCGACGCTGCCGTTCCGCATTCGTCCGGGCGCGCCGACCAGCTCGATCTTCATCGATGTCGACGGTGACGTCGGTCTCGGGACCGCCTCGCCGGACGAGGAGCTGCACGTTCTGGGCACCGGTGGCGACACCATGGTCAAGATCGAGGAGACCAACGGGACCTCCGCCCAGCGCACCCTTCTCGAGCTCGAGAACAACGGTCGCGTCGAGTTCCGCCTGACGGACAGCAACTCGAGCAGCGAGTGGGTCTTCGCCAACGCCAACAACGGCAACGAGTTCATCGCCACCAAGGGCGGCACCGGCGTCAACGAGATGGTGATCAATGCCACCACCGGTGACATGACCATCGCTGGCGACTACTTCTCGGACACCTGCGGCGGCTCGCCTTGCGCTCCGGACTACGTCTTCGAGCCCGACTACGAGCTGATGCCGTTGGCCGAGCTGGAGAGCTACATCAAGGCCAACAAGCACCTGCCGAACATTCCCTCCGCCGAGGAGATGGCCGGTCCCATCAACATGTCGCAGCTGCAGCTCAAGATGCTGGAGAAGCTCGAGGAGCTCACCCTCTACACTCTCGAGCAGGAGCGCACCATTCTCGAGCTTCGTGAGCGCCTGGCCGCTCTCGAGGACGGCGAGTAAGGTCGAGCTCGATCGGCTACGCGGTCGAATGACCGCGTAACCTTCTACGGCCGCCGCCGACTCTGCTCCGATGAGGGCAGCGTCGCGGCGGCCGTCGCTATTTCGGCGGTTGGGGCTCTTTGATCGCGCCGCGAGGCTGTGGCATCCTGGAAGTGAATATGTGCGTACCGAATATTCTCCTTCAGCACTCGCGAATTCGGGGGCACGATGCGCTTTGAGACCGGCACCTTCCTCGGCCGGGGCGGCATGGGGGAGGTCTACAAGGTGTGGGATCCTCGCCTCGAGCGCCACGTCGCCCTCAAGGTGCTGCGCGCCTACAGCGAGGAGGCCGCCGGGCGGCTGATGCGCGAGGCGCGCGCCCAGGCCCGTCTCGATCACCCCAACATCTGCAAGGTCTACGAGGTCGGTGAGGATGCCGACCGGCCTTACATCGCGATGCAGTGCATCGAGGGGGCACCGCTCGACGAGGTCGCCGAGAGCATGACCCTCGAGCAGCGGGTGCGGGTGATCGCGCAGGTCGCCGAAGCGGTTCACGAAGCCCATCGCACCGGCCTCATCCATCGCGATCTCAAACCTTCCAACATTCTGATCGAGGAGGAGACCCTGCGGCCCTATGTGGTCGATTTCGGCCTCGTTCACCAGGAGGACGGCACCTGCCTGACGGTCGAGGGAGCGGTGCTCGGGACGCCGCCCTACATGGCGCCGGAGCAAGCCGACGGTGGCAGTGCGGCGGTCGATCGGCGGAGTGACGTTTACAGCCTCGGGGCGACTCTCTACGAGCTCCTCACCGGTCAGGCGGTGTTCGCCGGCAGCGCGACGGAGATCCTGTTCAAAACCCTGCATCAGGAGCCCCGATCGCCCCGGGTGCACGATGGCCGTCTGCCCGCCGATCTCGCCGTAGTGGTTCTCAAATGCCTGGAGAAGCAGCCCGAGCGGCGCTATGACTCGGCGCGCTCGTTGGCGGCCGACCTGTGGCGCTTTCTCGATGGTGAGCCGATCCTCGCCAAGCCGCCGAGCCTGGCCTACCGGCTGGTCAAGAAGGCGCGCAAGCATCGCGCCTTGGCGGCGGTGGTCGCGGTTGCCGGTGGCGCCATCCTGGTGTTTGCTTTTCTCGCCCTCGAAGCGCGCTGGCGGGGGCAGCGGGAAGCCGAAGCGGCGCAGCGCTTCACCGCCGAGGTCAAAGATCTGGAGTGGCTCCTGCGGGCCGCTCGGATGAGCCCGCGCCATGACATTCGTCCCCAGCGGCAGGCGGTGACCGAACGACTCGCGGCCCTCGAAGGACGGGCTGCGTCGGCGTCCGATGGACTGCGCGGACCGGCCTCCTACGCCCTCGGTCGAGGCTACCTGGCCCTCGGCGACCTCACCCTGGCCCGCCGTCATCTGGAGGCGGCCCAGGAACGCGGCTACCGGCCACCGGAAGCGGCTTACGCGCTGGGCGTGGTCTACGGTCGCCTCTACGAACAGGCGGCGGACGCCGCCGCGGCGATCTCCGACCGCGCTGCCCGGGCGACGACCCTGGCCCAGGCCGAGGCCGAGCTGCGGGCTCCGGCCCGGGCCCTGCTCGAGGCCAGCCGCGGCAGCCTGGGGGGCCAGGCGTCCTACCTCGAGGGCCTGATCGCCTTCTACAGCGACCAGATGGAGGACAGTCTCGAGTTCGCCGAAGTGGCGGTCCGGGAGGCTCCCTGGATGTACGAAGCGCACCTTCTGCGGGGCGATGTTTTGGCGGCGGCGGGGGACGCTCTGCGCATGGCCGGGGATCGGGATGCGGCGAGCGAGCGCTTCGGTCTCGCGGGCGAGGCCTACGAGCGGGCCGGCGAAGTGGCGGCGAGCGCCGCCGAGGTGCCGCTGCGCCTCTGCGAGCTGTGGGCGAAGCGCATGGAAATGGCGGTCTACGGTCGCGGCGACGATACGGCGCCGTTGCTCGAGGAAGGACTGCAAGACTGCCGCGCCGGGCTCGAGATCGATCCCGACTCGGCGTCCATCGAAAGCGCCATCGCTTCCCTCTGGACGGTGCGGACGGTCCAGCTCGAGGTGCGCGGGGAGAAGCCCGCGCAGGCCTGGCAGGAGGCCGAGACCCACGCCCGGCGGGCGGTCGATCTCGATCCCGAGAACTCCCTGGGGTGGATGCGCTTGGCCTCCGTCTACAACGACCAGGCGCGATTCCGCATGCAGTCCGGCGAGCAACCCGCGGTCGAGATCGAGCAGGCCCTGGAGGCGGTCCGGCGAGGCATTGCGGCGGCCCGCAATCCTGCCTTCTTGCTCAACCTCGAGGGCATGATCCTCAACCGTCGGGCCCGTTTCGAGCGCTCTTCCGGAAACGACCCGACGGTCGACCTCGCCGCCGCCATCGGCGCCTACGATGCCGCCCTCGAGGTCGACCCGAGATACGGCTATGCCCTCAACAATCTCGGTCGTGCCTTCACCGATCGGGCGCGTTGGATCCGCTCCCAGGGGGGTGATCCGGAAGCCGATCTGGCGAGTGCCGTCGGGGCCTATCGCCGGGCCCTCGAGATCAATCCCGAAAACGCCTTCGCGAGCAACAACCTCGGGGTCGCCCTGATGGACCGTGGCCTGGTGGCGATGGAGCGCGGACGCGATCCGCGGCAGGACCTCGAAGAGGCCGATGCCGCCCTCGGTGCCAGTCTCGAGGTCAACCCCGACTATGCCTCGGCGCACAACAACCGCGGCATGATCCGGCTCAATCGGGGGCGCTTCGAGAACTCCCGCGGGCGCGATCCGTCGGCTTTTCTCGCCGCCGCCATCGTCGCCCTCGATGAAACCGTTCGCCTCCACGGACGGGCTTTTCAGCCGCACGTCAACCTGGGCCGAGTCGAGGCCATTCGGGCCCGCTGGAACGCGGCCCAGGGGGCCGACCCGCTGCCGTCCCTGGCGGCGGCTCGGCAGCACTACCGGGAAGCCCTGGAGCGCAACCCGCGCTACGCGGCGGGGCTGGCGGAGCTCGCCGATGTCTGGGTGATGACGGCGCGTTGGGCAGTGACGGCGGAGCTTCGCCGGCAGGCCCACGAGGCGCTCGAGCGGCGTGCCGCCGAAGCCCTCGCCATCGACCCCAGCTCGGTCGCCGCGCGGCGGGCGTTGGTCGCCGGCGCCCTGCTGCGGGCCGAGGCGCCGGGGGCGCCGCGGCGAGAGCTCCTCGAGGCTGCCGACGGGGAGCTGCGCCGGGCCCTCGGTCAGCGCTCCTCGGATGCGCGCTGCGGTCTGCTGGCGGTGCGCCTCGGCCGCCTGTGGGCGGAGCTCGAGCCGGAGCGTCGCGAGAGCCATCTGAGGCGCGCCCTGGAGACTCTGGCGCCGGCCCTCGAAGGCAAGCCCGGCGATCCCGAGCTGCTCGCCGCGCGCGGTCTTTTGGGCGCTGATCTCGGTGATGGCGAAGGCGACGCTCTCGAGGATCTCAGCCGCTCCCTCGAGCTCAATCCCCGGCCGCTGGTGTTCTCTCCAGACGAGCTGATGGCGGCGCGGGATCGCTTGCTGAGTCGCCGGGGTGCGTCTCCTTCGCCGAGCTCGGCGGCGCAGGTCGCGACCGGTCCCTGAGGAGAATTCGCCGGCGGTCGGCATGCTATTTTGAAGTGGGGGTATGGCATGCCGCTGCGCTTGGTTCTAGAGCTCGATGGGAGGCGTTTACGCCGTCCTCTGGTAGACGGCGAGCTGGTCGTGGGCTCCGATGCCGCGGCCGATTTGTGCCTGTCCCATCCCAGCGTTTCCCGCCGCCATGCGCGTTTGACGGTGACCGTGGACGGCGTCGAGGTCGAAGATCTCGGCTCCTCGAACGGCACCCGGATCGATGGCTCGCGGTTGCTTCGGTCGGTCGTGGCCGCGGTCGGTCAGAAGATTCGTTTCGGCGCCGTCGAGGGCTTCCTCGAAGAGGTCGACGGCGATGATCTCGAAGCCGCCGTTCGACTGCCCGAGATGTCGCCCGCGGTCGCCGATCCCTTGCCGGTGCCGCAGAGCACCGCGACCCTGGCGCCGGCCCAGGGCTTCCTCGTCGGTGAGCTGCCGGCCCTCCTCGAGCGCCTCGCCGCCGGCCGCAGCCGCCTCGACTGTGCCCAGGAAGTCGGTGCGGCCCTTTTCCGCTCGCTGCCTTGCTGCGCCGTGGAGATTCGAGATCAGGCGGCGGGACTGCTCTTCCGCGGCGAGCGACCGCTCGAGGAAGAAGTCCCGTCGGCCGAGCTTCTGCCGGTGGCGGTGACCGCTCAGGGCACGGCGGTGGAAGTGGTTTTCTTCCAGGCCGGCGTCGCCCGCGCCTGCCGCACCGTCGTCGGCAGCGCGGCGCACCTGGTCTCCCTGGCCGAGGGTCGGCGAGCGATCGGCGAGCGCCCGCAACCGGTCCCGCAGGTCTCGCCGCCCTCGCCGCCGAGTCTCGACCCGCAGGTCGTGGAGATCTACCAGCGGGCTGAGCGCGTCGCTCCGGGACGCATCGGGGTGCTGATCCGCGGTGAGTCGGGCACCGGCAAGGAAGTGCTGGCCCGTTACCTCCACGACGCTTCCGGTTTTTCCGGCCCCTTCGTAGCCCTCAACTGTGCCGCCTTGCCGAGCGATCTCCTGGAGTCGGAGCTGTTCGGTATCGAGAAAGGTGTCGCTACCGGTGTCGAGGCGCGGGCCGGCAAGTTCGAAGCGGCCCACGAAGGCACCCTGTTTCTCGACGAGATTGGCGACATGGCGCCGGCGACGCAGGCCAAGATTCTGCGCGTGCTGCAAGAGGAGGAGGTCTTTCGCCTCGGCGGCAGGTCACCGCGACCGGCCCGGGCGCGAGTCCTGGCGGCGACCCATCAGCCCCTGGAGGAGATGCTGCAGTCCGGTGCCTTTCGGCGTGATCTCTTCCATCGCATCGCCGGTTGGGAGGTGACGCTGCCTCCCTTGCGGCGGCGACGGGCGGACATCGCCAACCTCGCCGTCACCTTCCTGGCCGCTGCCGCCGCCAGCCGGGGCATGCGGCCGGCGGGAATCTCGAAGGCTGCCCTCGCCGCCCTCGAGGCCTATTCCTGGCCCGGCAACATCCGCCAGCTGCGCAGCGAGATCTCGCGGGCGGCGCTCTTTCTCGAGGACGGCGATCTGCTCGACCGCGAGGCCCTCGGGGATGCCTTCCAGAGTCTCGACGGAGGGCCTCGGGAGGGGCTCAAAGCGGTTCTCGAAGGGGTGGAGCGGGACGAGATCTGCCGCGCCTTGGCGGCGGCTCGTGGTCAGGTACCGCTGGCCGCGGAGCGCCTCGGCTTGGCCGTGTCGACCCTCTATCGGCGCCTCAAGGCGCTCGGCATCGAGGCCTCGAACGAGACCGCGTGAGGACTTCCGCGGGTCGCTGTGATATTCGTCTTTAGCGATAGGTTCTAGCAGGAGAACCGCGCTTCTTGGGCCGGAGAGGAGCTCTCTGAAACAACAGCTAGCAGGTTGCTGAAAAAGTTCAGGTTCGAGGACTTCCGGCCCGTGTGGGACCCCGAGCCCAGCGGGCGAGGCGGCGCCGAGGGCGCCGAGGACGGGGGTGAAGGCGCGCGACATGCGCGTAGCCGGGCCGCGTAGGCCTGAGGGGGGCGCCTTTTAGCCCCCCTAAATAAACAGCAGGTGCTGAATAAGCCGCCACGCGGCTTTTTCAGCAACCTGCTAGGGGCCGTTAGGACTGCGAGGAGGCACGATCATGCGAAGGCTCGGGCTCATAGGACTCGCCCTACTGCTGGCGGGAGGGTTGTCGGCGCAAGCTCAGGTGCTCGCCAGCGGCCAGTTTCCCCTCGGTTTCACCAGCGGACCCGGCTCACCGAACTTCAACTCCGCCATCACCCTCGCCGGCACGGTGCCGGCGGATCTCGGACCCACCGCCGGAGGACGCCTGGTGCTCAGCCTGCGCGATGTCGGCCGGCCGGATCAGTTCTGCGACCCGGACGATCCCAGCGGCGGACTGTTCGACGGTTGCGCCACCGTCGACTGGCCCTTCCCGGGGCGCCGCGGCATCAACCTGGTTCGTCTCGAGCTCGCCGACGGGGTGCAGGACTTCCATCTGCGTATGGACGACACCTTCTCTGCGATTCCCGAACCGGACGGTCCTTGAGACCACAGTGGCGTGGGCGGGTCCGCCCACTTGTGGCAGGGTGATCTGGCGGCGAACATCGTCGCCGGTAGCGCCCTGCTGATCGACTTGACGATGAGCAAGCTCGATCCTCCGAACGTCACCATCGCCTACGAGCTGCGGGTCGAGGCCGCCAACGGCATTTTCGCCGACGGCTTCGAGTCCGGAAACCTCGCCGCCTGGTCGGCGACGGTGCCTTGATGGCTCCTGAATCGGCATAGGATAGGGCCATGAGCGACAGCTACAGCGACACCCTCGCCTCTCTCCGCCTCCCGGACGTGGACGGGAAGGATGTGCTCCTCGGCAGTCTGTGGCAGGACCAGCCGGCGGTGCTGGTCTTCTTGCGCCACTACGGTTGAATCTTCTGCCGCGAGCACGTCGCGCAGTTGCGCGACCGGCAGGACGAGTTGGAGGCGATGGGTGCCGCGGTGGCGGCGGTCGGTCTGGGAGATCGCTCCTATGCCTCGGCCTTTCGTGCCGACACCGGCATCACCTTTCCCTTGCTGGTGGACGAACGCCGCCAGGCCTACCGCGCCGTCGGCCTCAAGTCCGCGGGCCTCGGTCACCTTCTGAAGGTCGACAATTTCCGAGCCCGGTCGCGGGCCAAGTCCGCCGGCCATGCCCAGCACAAGCTGGGCAAGGATCCGCTGCAGCTCGGTGGCAGCTTCGTCTTCGCCGCCGGTGGCGGCGATCTCTATGCCCACGTCAGCGAGACCTTCGGCGACAACGCCCCGATCGAAGATCTGCTGGCGGCGCTCGGTTCCTGATCGGCGCCGGTCGTAGCCTCATCCGCCGGGCTTGTAGATCGCCAGGAAGGCGGCGACGCCGCCCAGCAGGGGCACGCCCCACCACAGGGCCTTGGCCAGGTGAGGCGCTCGCCGGATGATGGCGATCAGAGCACCCATCAGCAGCCAGAGAGCCATCTTCAGCCACACCCATAGTGGCCACGGGTAGCCGTCGATCACCCGGATGCGGGTCAGATGCCAGACCAGCAGCAGGCCGCTGGCGAAGAGGATCACGAGCGCGATGCCGTGGCTGGCTCCGGCCAACCTGCGGGCCTTGTCCCGGGAAGCGCTGACCGCGTCCCCGGTGTGTAACTGGTGGTAGATCATGGCGCCGAAGGATGTGAACAGCAGGAAGCCGCCGAAGAGGTGGAGGACGGTGCTCAGGTCATAGCTCATCGAACGGTAAGCCTCTCGCGGGTCGCCGGCGCCGGCGGACGCCGATGAAACGTTCATCGCTTGGGGTCGAGGCATCATACTTCGCAGCCGGAGCTGGCGGCGGGAGAGCTTCGGCCGCGCGCCTGCAAGGCTGGAAAGGTGCTCTGCGGAGGGCTATTCTTAGGGCTTTGGAAGGATCGCGACGGTTCGGTCGAGGGCCGGGACCGGGGGAGGAGCGCATCGACGGAATGAGGGGGGAAGGCACCCAGAGCTCGCTGCTGGCGGGGGACGATCACGATCGTCTGCGCCGGCGCCTCGACCGTGTCGTACGGCGGGTTTGTCCCCCCTGGCTGGCCGGCCAGGAGGACGATCTGGTGCAGGTGGCGATGCTGCGGCTGGTCGACGTGGTGTCGGCGAGTGAGCAACCTCGACAGTTCAACTCGTCTTATCTCTACAAGGTCGCCTACAGCGCTCTGGTGGACGAGATCCGTCGTCTCCGGCGGCGTCGCGAGGTGGCCCTCGACAATGACGAGGGAGAGCCTATGCCGATCGAGAGCCAGGCCGTGAATCCGGAGGGCCGGATGGCCGGCCGCCAGCTGGGAGACGAAATCGCCGACTGTCTCAAGGGACTGATCGCACCGCGGCGCTCCGCGGTGACGCTGCACCTGCACGGTCACAACGCCGGCGAGACGGCGGACCTGCTGGGCTGGGGCCTGAAGCAGGCGCGCAATCTCATCTACCGCGGATTGGCCGACCTGCGCACCTGCCTGCTGGAGAAGGGAGTGGCGCCGTGAGCGGCGAGCTCGAGCGCTGGCGCCGCGCGTTCCAAGACCGCAGCGCTGGTGCCGACGACCAGCAGGTGCCGGCGGACGAGATCTGGCAGGCGGTGCGTGGCGAGCTGCCGCGAGACGCCACCCAGGAGATGATCGATCGCACCATCGAAGATCCGGACCTCGCCTGGGAGTGGCGTTTGGCCCGTGAGCTGGAAGCCGAGCGTCAGGCCGAGGAAGGTAGGAGCGTCGAGGGCGCCGCCGGTCGCGATCGCGTGGTGCCGCTGCGGAGGTCGAGCTGGCCGCGCGCCCCTCTGATCGCGGCGGCCCTCGCCCTGGCGATGTTGTCGGCGATCTTCTTTCTTCGCCCGGCGGACGAGGAGCCGATTTTCCGAGATCCCGGCGGGCCCGTCGTCGAGTCGATGCTGGAGAGTGACGAGGCGCTGACGGCGGCGGCCGCAACGCTGCGCTGGACCGGGCCCGAGGAGGCCCGCTACACGGTTTCGGTACTGCGCGCCGATGATCTCAGCGAGCTCTTCCGGAGCGCCGACCTCGCCGCCACCGAGGTCACCTTACCGCCGGAGCTGCTCGCCGATCTGCCGGCCGGCTCGGTGCTTCTGTGGCGGGTCGAAGCGACGCTACCGGATGGCTCGCGGGTGGCCTCTCCGACCTTCCGCCAAGCGCTTCGACGGGCCGAGTGAGCAAAGGCGTCCATTGCCTTCGTTAGTCGACTGGACAGGGGAGGAAGCAAGCCCGAGGGCAGCCTCCTTCCGGTCGCTCCGGCGGGCCTCGACAGCTCGCCGGAGGCTAACCAACTCTCAAGAGAAAGAAGGTATAGAGATATGAGCTTTGCAACCCTCAACGAGCGTTTCTCGGCCGTCGCCCGTGGTGTGCTGATGCTGGTCGCGTTGGTGGCTCTCTCATGTTCGTCCTCGCCTTCGGCGGCAGACGAGTTCGTCAACCCGACCCACGACCAGTTCTCCACCGGCTACGCGGCCGTTTGGAAGCAGGCCAGCGGCGAGAGCCGCATCGCCTCGACCAGCTCGCTGCCGGACTTCTTCGCCGAGAACGCGGTTTACGAGCAGCAGGGTTTTCGCTTGGTGGATATCGAAGTCCAGGGCGGCACCAGCCTGTACGTCGGTCTGTGGCATGAGCTTCCGGCCGGCGCGCGCTCGGCAGAGGCGAGGATTCTGGTTGGCGTGCCCTTGAGCTCCTTGCACCATGCCGTCGCCATGCAGGAGGCGCAGGGCTATCAGGTCGTCGACTTCGAGATCTACTACGAGTTCTCCGATCGCAAGGCGGCCGTGGTGCTCCATCCGGGGTCCGCCATGCATCGCATCCAGGTCGACGTCACCGACGAAGAGTTCGGCACCGCCAACAGCAACAACCGGCCGCTGGGCTTTCGTCTGGCGGATCTCGAGAGCTACCGCATCTCGGGGGAGTCTCTGTTCGCCGCCGTCTGGGTTTCCGAGGCCGGCCCGAGTCATCCCATCGCCAATACGGATCTCCGCTGGCAGAACGTCAAGGAGCTGAGCGAGGTGTTTGCCAACGACTTCCACCTGGCGGACTTGGAGATCAAGTCTTGGCACTACTGCGACGACAAGATCAGCGCCTTCACGGTGCTGTGGGAGCGTCCCGGAGCGCCGACTTCGGTGTCCTTCCCGATCGGCTGGACGGAGCTGGCAGCGGCCAAGGACGCGCCGCCGGGAACCGAGGAGCTCGAGCCGGTGAGCTGGCTGCTCAACGACATCGAGCTGCTGTGGCACGCTCCCGGTAGCATCGAGTCCGCGTTGGGTCTCGATCACGACGGTCCGCTGATTCCTCCCGAGGAGGACTGAGCTGGGCAGGAGGACGGCCGGCGCGCGCCGCGCGCGGTAGGATTTCGGGCAGGGTCGGGGGCTGCGATGGCTCCCGCCTCTGCCCGTTTTACTTTTTCCCGCCTGCGGGACCGCGCCGCGATGGTCAGACGATTCCCTCAGCTTATCGCCCTGTTCCTGGTGGCTCTGCCGCGACTGGTCACGGGCCAGTCCCTCGAGGATTGTGAGGCCGCCTTCGCGGCGAATCCGGAAGGCTGGAATTCCTGCGCCTGCTTCTACCGCCTCGGCACGTCGATCCTCGGGCGCGATGCGGTCCGCCAGCGCTTGACCGACCTGCTCGAGGAAGATCCGGCGCGGCCCTGCCCCCACTTCTATCTCGCCAGTGTCGACTTCACCGCCGGTGACGACCCGAGCCGCCACTATCGCCGTGCCGCCACCCTGTTCGAGGCGCGGGATCAGCCCAAGGGGGCCTACTACAGTCATGCCAGCCTGGGCCGCTGGCTGCGCGGTAAGGGGCGCTACGAAGAAGCCGTCGCCGAGCTCGAACGGGCGGCGGCGGTGGCGCGCCGGCTGGACGACCCGCGGCTGTTCAACTCCAGCACCCTCGAGTACCTCAACCTCGATCTCGCCCGCGGCGGCGATCTGGCCGCCATCGAGGAAGGCTTCGAGGCGCTGCACCGGGAGCTCGACCCGGACGACTGGCCGGAGCTCGAGATGGCGGTCACGGATCAGCTCGCCCAGGTGCGCTTCCGCCTCGGGGATCTCGAGCGGGCGCAGCAGATGCTCGACCGCCAGGCGGAGCGCTATCGCGACCGCGGCGACCTCTATGGCGAGGCCACGGCGCGCTACGAGGCGGCCTTGTGCTCGCTTCAAGACCTGCCGCGGCCAGCGGTGCAGGCGGAGGCCCGCCGGCGCCTCGAAGGCGCCCTCGAGGTGGCCGTCGAGGCCGGTAATCTGCGCACCGAGGTGGCGGTGCGCCGCAAGCTCGGGGAGCTCACCCCAGGACCGGCGGGCCTCGAGTCGCTGCGCCAAAGCCTCGCCATCGCCCGGCGCCTCGACGAGCCGGATGCGCTCTACCCGACGCTGCTGGCATTGGCCGAGCGGATCGCTCCGCAGGATCCTCCGGCGGCCCTTCAACTGCTCGCCGAGGCCGATCCCGGCGAAGAGACCGCCAGCCTGTTGGCGACCGGCTGGCTGCATCGTCTGCGCGCCGCCTGGAGTCTCGAGGAGCCGGTGGAGGCGCTGCAACGCTCCCTGCTCGTCCTCGACGAGATCGAGCGCCTGAGGCTGCGTCAGTCGGTGGCGCGGGCGGAGTACTTCTCCCTCTGGCTGCCGGCCCATCAGTGGTTGGTCGGAACGCTGCTCGGCCAGGCCGCCGGCGAGCCGGCGGCAGCGATGGCGGCGGTGAACGAGGTGCGCCGCGTCGAGCTGCAGGATGCGACCGCTTTCGATCAGGCCTTCACCATCGGGGAGCGCATGCGCGGCCGAATCCTGCTCGAGAGCCTGGGCCCGGAGCCGGCGCGCCGAGGGGCCCTCCTCGAGCTGGCGGAGGTGCGCCGCCAGCTGGCCTCGGACGAGGCGCTGTTGATCTTTCAGCTCGGCCTGTGGCGCAACTTCTATGGCCGCTTCGAAGGCGGTGCCTGGCTGCAGGTCATCGATGGCTCCGGTGAGCGTCTCTACGCCCTGCCCGACAGCGCGCGGCTGGCCCCCGCCATCGAGCACTTCGCCGGCCTCTTCGCGGCCCGCGATGAGGGGCAGCGGGAGGTCGCCGCGGTGCTCTTTCAGCAGCTCCTCGAAGCGGTCGTGGACGACCTGCCGGAGGCTGTCGATCATCTCGTCCTGGTTCCCGATGGTGCGCTTCACGGCTTGCCCTTCGCGGCGCTGCCGATGGCCTCGGGCGAGCCCCTGGGGACTCGTTTCCGGATTTCGCGAGTGCCCTCGGCCACCCTTTGGGGGCGCTGGAACGGCGCGCCGAAGTCGTCCCATGGCGTCCCCGCCCTGGTGGTGGCGGCGCCGACCTTCGAGCCCTCTCCGGAGGCTGAGGGGGCGGCCTGGGCCGAGCTTCCGGGGGCCGCCCGCGAAGGCCGGGCAATCGTGCGCCGGCTCGGTCGCGGCAGTCGTTTGCTGAGTGCCGAGGAGGCTGTCGCGCCGGCCCTGCAAGGGGTGATTCCGGCGCCCTTCTCGGTGCTCCACTTCGCGACCCACGCGGTGGTCGACGAGCGCCGGCGCCAGCGGTCCGGTGTGGTCTTGGCGGGCAGTGGCGACGCCGCCCTGCTCGAGCCGGAGGAGATCGCGGCCCTCGACTTGGAGGACAAACTGGTGGTCCTGGCGGCCTGTCGCACCGGTTCCGGTCGAGTCCTCTATGGCGAGGGACCGATGAGCTTGGCGCGGGCTTTCTTCGCCGCCGGAGCGACCACCGTGGTGGCGACCCGCTGGCCCTTGCGGGACGACGAGTCGGAGACCTTCTTTCGGCACTTCTACGATCACCTCGCCGCCGGCCACCAGGTCGCCGAGGCGGTGCGTCGTAGCCAGCGTGAGCTCTGGCAGCGGGGAGCACCGGCGGCCGCCTGGGTGGGGCCGATGGTGCTCGGCCGGGGCGCGGCGCGTCCCTTCCCGGACGGCCTTCCCAGAAGCCCTGGGCGATGGCTCTGGCTGGCTCTCGTCCTGCTGCTCATGGGCCTTGCCGTCGCTTGGCGGATGCGGCGCCGCCGGTCGCCGTCGATCCGAGGGAGCTGAGCCCCCGGATCGACGGCCTGCGGTCTTCACTGGACGACGATTCCAATCGCCCGCTGGACGTCGTCGTCGGCGACATCGCGGCGTAGGGTCTCGAGGTCTTGGCGCAGCTCTTGGCTGGCCGCGGCGGCGAAGGAGCTCAACAGGCTCTGCAGCTCGGTCACCTGTTGCGCGCTGACGACGGCGCGTCCACGCTCGACCAGCGTCTCCAGGGTGCCGCGGTGCTCATCGAGGGCTGCCCGCGTCGACTGCAGCAGATTCGGCCGGGTGAGCATGATCTTGAGCATCTCGAAACGGTGCTCCTCGAACAGCTCGGCATAGCGCCGACCGTGGCTGGTGCGCGGCAGTACCTGGTCCCGGAAGCGATAGCCGAGGCCGAGCAGGGTGCTGTCCTCGGGGAGCCCGCGGGCCGCCTCCGCAAAGGGGCAGTCGCCCGTGCACTCGAACAGGTTGAGGGTCAGGTCGAGCTCCAGGAGAACGTTCTCGATGGTGTTGGCATAGCCGTTCGCGCCGTCGCCTGCGAAGTTCAGGCCGACGATGCGGTTCTCGTTGTCGAGCACCGCCGAACCGGAATCGCCGTTGTTGCTCCAGATGGTCGACGGGCTGACCGGCGAGATCATGAACTGCTCGTCCATGGTGACGGGACCGCAGACGAAGTTGCCGGCCGGCACGTTGAGGGTCAGGTTGACCATCGAGATGCGGCCGAAGGTGCGGCCGGTGGTGCGCCCGCTCTTTTGGACGATGGTGCCCAGGGCCGGGTTGCCGGGGAACGCCGACGGCGAGCCGATGTCGCGGATCTCGTTCCAGGTGAGATCGAAGTGGCTGTCGACCTTCGAGCCGTCGACGGTGCTGTTGGCCGGGTCACAGGGATCCGCATGGCCGCCGATCTCGCCGACGATCTCCTCGAAGCCGCAGCCCGGGGAATCGCCGCGGGAGACGTGGCGGGTGATGGTGCCGATCGGCGCCTGGTTGAGGTTGAGGTCGCGGTTGCAGTGGGCGTTGGTGACGTAGACGAACTTCTCGCGGGTCGCGTCGCAGGCCTTGAAGCCCAGCGTGCAAGCGCTGCAGCGCATGGTGCTGTAGGCCGAGTTGCCCATCTCGACGGGCAGCGTTTGCTGCTCCGCGTGGCAGGGCTGGACGCAGCCCGGGAAACCGTCTTCGAGGCGAATTCGGCCGGTGTAGCGGACGCTCACCGGAGCGCCGTCGAGGAAGGGCTCGAGGGCGGGAGCGAGCTGGTCGTCGCGCACCAGCACCTGGAGCTCGGCGTCCTTGCCGTCGGCGGTCAAACCGACGCCGAAGCCCTGCACGCCGGGCAGCGCCATGATGGTCCGCGCATGGCGTTTCTGGATGGCGGCGAGGTCGGCGACGCGCTCCGCGGGAATGATGTTCTCGACGTGTTGCGGTGTCGGCTTGGCGGGCGCCGCGGTGAGGTTGCTGGTCACTGCGGCCAGGCCGAGGACGACCAGGGTCAGGGCGGCGATACAGAAAGCGGTACGAGTTTTCATCGGATCCTCCTCGGGGATTTCTCCCCGTCGTTTGGCTCGAGTGAACCCTCCGTGGGGAGGGCGCTCGGGATGTCTGGAGGACCTAACGAAAGTAGCGGTCGCGGTTGCTCAGGGGGAGGCCAAAAAAAAGGCGGGAAGCGAGCCCAGGCCCGCTTCCCGAGGGTGCGACCGGCCGCCCGATTTCGGCCCGCCGCGGAATCGCCCGGAGCACTACCAGGAGAAAAGGACGCCCTTGTAGTCCTTGCAGCCGGCGAAGGGAGCGCAGATCTCGATCTCGTAGGTGACCTGCTGCCGGTCGACGTCGATGCAGAGCTCGACCTCGGCCTTGAAACCGAGGGCACCGCCGCCGATCTTGATGCAGGGATTGGAGGGATTGATCGTACCGCCGCCGATCTTGATGCCGGCGAGGTAGACCTGGAAGGTCACCTGGGGAATCGTCAGGTCGACGCAGTAGTCGATCTTCAGGGGGCCGATGCTGAACGAATTGCAGACCTGGGTCAGGGCGCTCTCGTGAACCTGGTGACTTTCGATGTGTTTGAGTCCGGTGGCCATGGATCTTTCCTTTCCGATTTCGGCCCCGCGGGCCGAAGTGTTTGGTGCTGGCGACGCCGCGGTGGCGCCGTCCTACCCAGCCATCGCAGAACGGGCCGAAGAGGAGACGGAGGAAAGAGACTTTTCTGGTCGAAAAGCGAACGGGCCCGAGCCGGTGATCGGCTCGAGCCCGTTGTCAGGCCGCGGACCGGCGGTGCCGGTGCGGAAGGGTGGGGCTACTCGTCGGGACCGACGAAGGTGAAGTTGCCCATCGCGATGCGCACCGGCCTGCCCTCGGCGAGGGCCCGCGTATCGCCGAGTTGATCGACCGCCTGCAGGTAGTGCGGGTGGCCCGGAGCCAGATGCCAGAACTTGCGGACATCGATCGATGACCCCGGCGGCAGGTTGCCCCCGTCCGGGGTCTCGAAGCGCACTTCGAGCTCGCCGACGAAGGTCGGCGGCACTTCGCCCTCGGCGGTCACCAGATGGTAGGCCTGGCTGGTGCTGCGCAGGCCGCCCATGATTCGGTGCTGGAGGCGCTTGCTCTCGCTCACCAGGGCAACCCTCGAGCCCTCCGGGAGGTTGCGGCAGTGGGCCTCGAAGCTGTAGTGCTCCGGCCGCCCGTCCTCGTTGTAGTACTTGAGGGTCGGAGAATTCGACTGCGGGACGTCGACGTTGTGCCAGCCGGCGGCGCCGTTGTAGTGCACCCACTCCTGGGTGTTCCAGTTGCCGCCATCGTTGGAGGGGTTGTTGTCGAAGAACTCGCTACCGGCACAGCTGATCAGGCAGAAGTGGCCCGAGCCCGGCGGCGTGAAGGCGAAGGACTCGGAGCTGGCGGCGCGCTCGCCCGGGTGTACCGGTTTGGCGCCTTGCAGGGTCTCGAGGGGAGAGGTCTCCTTGTCGCCGTTGAAGGTGAACATCTTGACCCAGGAGGTGCGCGGCGGTGCGAAGCCGGCGTCGCTGTAGTACATGCGCAGCCGGGGCTTCTTGATCGGCACCTCGATGCCGATGCTCTGGGCGCGCCCGTAAGTGTTGTTCTTGAGTCCCGGCTCCGGGTCGTAGATGTAGACATTCCACTGCTTGATGAGCTGGCTGACGGTGAGTGGCGCCTTGCCGTTGACCACCACGTCGGGGCTCGAGGTCACCGGGTCGTCCTTGGGGATTGTGCCGTTGTCACCGAGGTTGCCGCGCACCAGCAGTCCGTACCAGCTGCTGAAGGCGTAGGCGGCGGCTTTCTGGCTGTCCGCCGGCTTCATGCCGATGGCGGCCTGAATGTCGAGGGCGAGGCGGTCCTTGTCCATCTTGGTCACCGCCCAGTAGGTGTCGGCCCACAGGGAGCCGACGTTGGTGGCGAGGAGCGAGAGACTGGCCGGAGGCGCCATCGCATCCCAAATCTTCTGGATTCCGATGGTCGCCGGGTCCCCGGCATTGAACGACTTGAGTCCGATTTCCCAGTAGTTGGTGGTCACGCTTGAAACTCCCTCCACGAACAAATGTCGGAGCTCGACTGCCGGCAGTGGAACGCCCACTCGACCGGTGCCAACCTCACCCCGGTCATCGCAGAAGGGCCGGTTTGGGAGACAACGAAAATTGGATTGATCGCGGCGGCGAAGAGACGCCGCTTGGGAGAGCCCCCTCTCGGGGGCCTTTCGGCGGCGCCGCGGGCCTCGCCAGGTAGCCGCGGGATGGCTTGGCGAGGCCCGTCGAGGAGGGCTGTCCGGTCAGCCCCTGCGGGATTTCCGGGAAAGGCTGTGGATCGTGCCGTCGTCGTAGATCTTGGGGTCGTCCCAGTAGATCTTGCCGCCCTTCATCGCCACCGCGAGGCGGTAGTGCAAAGGCGAGGTCTGGCCCGAGAAGTCGAAGATCAGGGGGCCGGTCACGAGCTCGTGACCCTTGGGGTAGGGCTTGGGAAAGAGCACCTCGATGCCGTCCGGAGGGGTCGGCCAGAAGTCGTCCTCGGGCGGCACGTGATGACGGCCCTTGAAGATCTGAAAACCCGCGAAGCGGGGTAGCTCCGGCGTTCCCCGGACCTCGAAGCGTAGAACCTTCGATTCCGAGGGCGGCATGATGTTGCCGGTCGAAGTCACCTGCCAGCCGGCGGAGGCCGCCGAGCAAAAGTAGCTGAAATGCGCCGTGAGCTGGTCGAAGTGGACCGTGGTGGTGAGGTTGCTATCGATCTGGAACATGGATTCGGTTCCTCGCGGTAGGGGCTGATGAGTGGAGATTTACCTATCCACTCTTCGTGATTTCCTGCGCCGGCAGGACATCGTGCTGGCGGTGCGGTGCTGCCGATGCCGTGGATGGCGGGCGGCATGCCGTGGCCAGGCCGGGCTCGGCGTAGCCGAGGGCGTCGAGGCGAGCGATCAGCGGTCGGCCCTCGGCCTCCCTGCCAAGGCAGCGCAGGGCGTCGGCCCAGGGCGCCAACAGGCGGGGATCGCTGCTGCCAGCGGCGAGGGGAGCGATCGCGTCCAGGGCTTTGGAGAAAGCCGCCGGCGCCTGGGAGTCGGCGCTCAGTCGACCGAGGAGCAGATAGGTCTGGCTGAGCCAGCGGTGTACGGCGCGATCCTGGGCTCGGTCCGCGGCCTGCGATTGCAAGATCTCGATGGCCTTTTCGAGGTCTGCCCGGGCGCCCTTTCCGCCGCTGTCGGCGAGCAGCGCGCGGTGATAGAGGCCGACGGCGTGGGTGCGCCACCAGGTGCGCGGGGAATCGTTCGCGAGGATCTCTGCGAGGAGGAGGCGCTGCTGCCGCCAGGCCGCGGCGGCGCCCTCGATGTCTCCTCGGGCGAAGGCGGCGCGGCCGCGATGGAGATGGCTGGTGGCGAGCTGAAAGCGCCAGTCGGCGTTGCTCGGATCGTGCGCGACCAGGCGAGTGAAGATGTCCGCAGCGCGTTCGAAGGAGCGTTCCGCCGCCGGCCAGTCGCCGGTCAGGGAGCGGTGGCTGCCGAGGCGGTTGAGGCTGAGAGCGAGGAGCTGCCGCCGCCGAGGGTCGTCGTCCTCGGCGCCGGCCAGTCGCTGCCGTTGGTCGACGTCGGCCGCGAAGTGATCGCCGGCGGCGGCCAGGCGGCCGAGGTCTTGGAGCACCCGACCGATGGCGTTGTGGGTCGCGGCGAGCTCGGATCGGGCCTCGCCGTCTCCGGGATCGGTCGCGACCAGGCGGCGGTCGAGCTCGAGGGCGGCGCTGAGCTCGCCGAGGGCGCCTTCGAGGTCGCCCTCGGCTTGGCGCAGGGAACCGAGATTGCTGTGGGCATAGGACAGCTCGCGCTGCCAGTCGCGGCGCTCGGGATCGAGGGTGACGAGCTGCCGGGAGATCTCGAGATACTCCTCGAAGGGGCCGCGGGCGGCCGCCAGATCTCCCTTGCGCCAGTGAACGAAGCCAAGCCAGAAGCTCGCCTGACCGAGCTCGAAGAGGCGCTCTCCGTCGTCTGGATCGAGGCGGACGAGGTGTTCCGCGAGGGCGCGGGAGTCGGCAAAGGGTGCGACGGCATCGGCCAGCTTGCCCTGACGCACGAGCACTTCGCCGATCTGGTGAAGCACCCGCGAGCGGCGCAGCAGCTCCACTGGGCTGAGCGCACTGGGCGGCACGGCGGCGAAGTACTCCGTTGCCTGAGAGCCGACGTCGTCGAGGAGATCGAGGCGCCCGAGAGCGTCGAGCTTGTCGCGTAGGTCGACCACCATGAAGCGCAGCAGCTCCTCGGCCTGCCCTTGGCGGACTTCGGCGCGCTGGCGGTCGCGCTGCGCACGGAACCCGAAGACGGTGGCGACCAGAGCGGCGATGATCAGCGCCGCCAACGCCAGGGCCGAGAAACCGACCGCCAGACGGTGGCGCAGCACGAAGCGGGTCCAGCGGTAGGTGAGACCGGCGGCATGGGCTTCGACCACCTCACCGTCGAGAAAACGGTGCAGCTCTTCGGCCACCGCTCGGGCGCTGCCGTAGCGCTCGCTCGGCCGCTGGGCCAGGCAGCGCAGGATGATCGCCTCGAGCTCTGCCGGCAGCGCGGGGTGGAGCTGGCGCGGCGTGGTGAGCTCATGCCTTCTCACCTGGCGCAGGATCTCGAGAGTGTTGTTCCCGGCCACCGGCAGATCACCGATCAAGGTGACGAAGAGAGTGACGCCGAGGCTGTAGACGTCGGTGCGCCGGTCTGCCGCGGCGGACGGTTCGGCGAGGCATTCCGGAGCGATGTAGTAGGGCGAGCCGGCGAGCGTCGGCGTGGACCGCGGATCGAGCCGATCGATCTCCTGGGCGAGTCCGAAATCGCTCACCAGGGCGCGCAGCTCACCATCGAGGTCACGTTCGATGAGGATGTTCGAGGGCTTGATGTCGCGATGCAGCAGCCCTTCGCGATGGGCGGCGTGGAGACCTTCCGCGGCTTGTGCCAGCAGCTTGACCTTCTGCTCGAGGGCGAGGGCCGGCGCGGCGGCGGCGAGGCTCTCGCCGGCGACCCGGCGCATGGCGATGAACGGCCGGCCCGCGAGCTCGCCGTGGTCGTAGATCTCGAGAACGTTGGGATGGTGAACTCGCGCCTGGGCCCTGGCCTCTTCGAGCAGCCGATGGTGGACCGTGGAGTCTTCGAGGGTGAGGAGCTTGAGGGCGACTTCGCGGTCGAGCTGGCGGTCGTAGGCGGCGACCACCTGTCCCATGCCGCCTTCGCCCAGGACGTCACCGAGCTCGTAGCGCTGCGCTGCCGGCAGGCTGGTGGTGGCGAGCTCAGGATCCGAGTCGTCCGGCTCGGCGAGGAGACGCAGCGCGGCGGGGACTTCGAGAAAAGAATCGGGAATCGCCGGGGCGTTGCCGGATGTGGGCTCGGATGAGGTGGCGGTGCGCCGACTCGTTGGCTCTGCCTTGGTGCCCGGCCGGAGGGCTTGCGCCCTCGGCCCGATGATCCCGAGATCGGCGAAGGGCGGCAGGCTCATGCGCTGTCTCGCAGCTCGCCGTGGAGCCAGGTGCGAACCGACCGCCAGTCGCGGACCACGGTGCGAGGGGTGACGTCGAGCACCCGTGCCGTCTCTTCAACCGACAAGCCGGCGAAGTAGCGCAGCTCGACCAGGGACTGATGGCGGGCGTGGCGCTCGGCGAGTCTGGTGAGGGCCTGGTGGACGGCCAGCACCTCCTCCGGCCGTCGCGCCAGCGGGTCCGCCTGGTTGGCCACCGCCGGCTCGATGGCGAGGGTTTCGCCGGCGCCGCGTTTCTTGGCCAGTTGGCGCCGCGCCTCATCGGCCAGGACGAAGCGCATCGCGCGTGCCGAGACGGCGAAGAAATGGCTGCGGTCACTCCAGTCGACGGCGCTGTCGAGGAGCCGGAGATAGGCCTTGTGAACCAGGCTGGTGGCGTCGTGGCGAGAGTCCCGCCGGCGCTGCCTGAGGACGCCCCGAGCCAGGTTCTTGAGCTCGTTGTAGAGAATCGGCCAGAGTTGTTCCTGCGCCTCCGTGCTGCCTCCGCGCCAGGCGTGGAGCAGACGGGTGACCTCGCCGTGCGGCCGGCTCGAGACCTCCATGGTTCCTCCCTTCCACCGACGGGAGGGCGAGGCACGGTACGAGCCGCGACCAACTCTCCCGATGAATGACACTCCAGGGCCCCGAGACGGGGCATCGTATTCAGCCGGACGTGACCGCTTCTGGAGAATTCATTTCATCGAGATGATGAGCACTTAAAAGAGCGTAGATGAACTTCTACACCTTTGATTCTGCGAGAGATGCCCGGCGCGACGGGTGCGGTGTCGGCGGGCGGTCAGGGGGACGGAGGGAAGGCCTCCGTGTCGAGCCAGAAGGCTGCGCAGAGGCCGGCGCCGAGGGCGAGGGCGACGAGCTGCCAGAGGGCGAAGGGAAGCCCAGCTTCCGCACCGGAGTCGCTGCCGGGGAGCTGCGACAAAGTGGCCAGCAGGGTGACCGATAGGGTCGCCAGAAGCAATAGCCAGGCGCGGCGCCGGCGTTGACGCTGGCGGCCGAGGCGTTCGACGACGCGCTGCGAGAAGCCCTCGTCCGGGAGGTCGTCTTCGGCGAGGAGCTGATTCAGCCAACGATCTTCGTTCATCGCGCTCTCCCGGCGCTCGGCGCCTGGTGCATCTGCTTCATCTTCGCCTTGCCGCGACGGATCAAGGACTTGACCGTTCCCAGCGGTAGTCCGAGGCTGCTCGCCACCTCATCGTGGCTCAGCTCGTGTTGGTAGTGCAAGAGGATCGCCGCTCGCTCCTCGCGGCGCAGGCCGGCGAGCAAGCGCTGGACGGTCTGGGTCGCCTCGATCGCCGCGGCATCGCCGGCGGTGGCTGCCGGCTCCTTCGCCTCGGTTGCTGTCGTCCACGGCATGGTCGGGCGCCGCCGCCGACGGCGTTCGGCGGCGACGAAGCACTGATATCCGATGCTGAACAGCCAGCTCCGGAAGCGACCCTCGCCGCGGAAGCTCGAGAGGTTGCGGTAGGCCCGCCAGAAGGTCTCCTGGGCGAGGTCGTCGGCGCTCGCCGATGGCGAGCCGCTCAGGCGGCGGAGGAACTGACGCACCGCCCCCTGATGGAGTCCGACGAGCTCGCCGAAGGCCTCGTGATCGTCCGCGTCGCGAACCCGCTCGACCAGCCGTCGCTGGGCCTCCTCGGAGATCATTCGCGGTTGCTGTTGCGGGTCCAGAAGAACAGGTAGACGAGGCCCGTGGCCACTGGCACGATGCCGAAGATCCAAGCGATTCCGCCGACGAAGAACATGAAGACGGAAAGGGTCAGGCCGGTGGTGACCAGCAGCATGCCGCGGCGGAAGTCGTTGCGTGCCCGGTGCGCCGGAGTGAGCAGGTTGTGCAGCTCCGGCGGTGCGTCCTCGCCGCTTTCGAGGAGCTTCTGGAGGGTTCGTTGTTGCTCGATCTTGAGCCGTCCGAAGACGATGATGAAGGTCACCAGGACGATGGCGGTGGCTGCCAGGCCGGCCAGCAGGGCCCAGTATTCTTGCGAGATAGTCATCGAGTTCTCCGAGGTTGAGGTGCAGGCTTCGGGCCGTCGGTCAGCGCGAGGCGGAGCCCGCTTCGGGCGCCGGGAAGGTCACCGCGGGTAGGGTCACCGAGTCCGGAAACTCGCCCTCGTGTCCGCGCAGAAAGCGACCGACCAGGGGCTTCATCGGCGGCCAGTGGCTGTAGAGATTGTAGAGAGCCCCGTGATTGCCGCCGATCACCTCCACCAAGTGGCCGTTGTCGAGCGCCGCCGCGACCTCGCGAGCATTCTCGATCGGGGTGGCGGTGTCCCAGGTGCCGTGCAGGATGAGGGTGGGGGCGCTGGAGCGGACCGGGGTGCGGAACTGCTCGCCGAGGTCGGCCGCCGGCCACAGGTCGCAGAGGGTTGAGTACTCGAAGTTGAGGTCCCCCAGCAAGGCGATGGCCGGGCTCGCCTGGTAGCGCCGCCGGCGCTCGGCGGAGATTCCCGAGGCGCAGTCCATGGAGTAGTGCATGGGGTCGTCGAGGCGCAGATTGCGCAGCGCCAGGGCCGCCCGGGCCGGCAGCGAGAAGTCGCCCCGGTGCATCGCCAGGATGAGCTCCGGCCAGAACTCCGGAGTGCTCCGCCGACCGGCGCGGTGATCCGCCACCAGCGCCACCACCAGTCGGTCGACGACCACGTCGAAGCTCTGGTCGTTGCGCTCCAGGCTCACCCGAGCGGGTTGCTGCTCGAGGCGCTCGAGGACCTCCCCGAGGGCGGCGATCAGGCCGCCGGCCGGCAGGCGATCGTCGAAGCGCCCGGAGGCCTCGGCGACCGCCGCGATGCGCTCGAGGGTGGCGAGGGCGGCGGTGGGATCGTCCCAGGTGTGATCCGGGCCCTCGATGCCGTAGAGCATCGCCCGATCGACCCGCTCCGGATAGCGGCGCATGTAGTGCAGGGCGAGATGCGAGCCGTAGCTGCCGCCGACCAGGGTGATGCGCTCGTAGCCGAGGGTTTGGCGCAAGGCGTCGAGATCGGCGGCGTTGGCGTCGGTGTTGTAGGCCGCCAGGTCGACGCCCTCGGCGAGCCAGTGGTCGCGGCACTCGGTGAGCATCTGGCGCAGGTTGCGGCTCAGCTCTCGCCGGTCGAGGGGTTGGTCGGCGGGTAGGCGTCGGCGTTGCGGGCAGTCGAGGGCGGGGAGCGCTTCACCGCCGCCGCGCTGGTCGAACAGCACGACGTCGGCGAACTGGCGGTAGAGCATGAGCTCGTCGAAGTTCTCGGATTTCTCGGCGCGCCGGATCCAGGACGATCCGGGCCCGCCGGCGAGCAAGAACACCGGTGCCGCCGGTCGCTGGGCGGTCGAGGGTATTCGATAGTAGGGCAGCGACAGGGTACGGGAGGTGTCCTTGCCGCGGCTTTCGGGCACCTTCAGCCAGCCGGCCTCGACCTCGGCGGTGCGGCCGTCTTCGAGGGTCAGAGTCTTGGTTTCCGGCTGGGCCGCGAGCGGCGGGCCGGCGGCGAACGAGGACGTCGCCAAGGCGACGTAGACAAGGGAGTGTCGAATCCAGTTCATGATGCTCTCCACGAAGATGGCCGAGGATTCCCGGCGCTGTTTCCTAGTGGAATGGTGTCCGGCGGCGGCTGGATTCATCAGGTCTTCGATTTCGGCTCACGGTCTTCCTCGAGAAGACCACTAGAATGACCACCGAGGGGCCGAGCCAGGGACTTCGGGTCTCCGGAGGATCGAGCAATGCGCAAGTTTTTTCTCGCCAGCACGCTGTGGGTCTTCGCGCTGCCGCTGGCGGCGGATCTGGACTTCGACTTCGCGGGCCATCACTACCGCATCGTGACCACCGGCGCGCCTTGGGCCACGGCTCGGGCGAACGCCGAAGCGGCGCTCTACCGCGATCGCACCGGACAGCTCTGCATCATCAAGAGCGAAGCCGAGAATCAGGCGGTGTTCAATTCCGGGGTGGCCGCCGGCGTCGACACCATCTCGAACGATGGTGGCGGTGGAATCTACTTCTGGCTCGGTGGCACCGACAACTCGGGCGATCTGCCGGCGGCCTCCGAGGGCGAGTTCTTCTGGATCGACGGCACCCAGTTCTGGCAGGGCGGACCGCCGCCGGCGGCGGGCGGCACCGGAACCGTGTTCCCGGGCGCCTTCGAGCGCTTCAGCGCCCGCGAGCCGGACGACTTCGGCGCCGGCCAGGACTACGCCGTGATGTCGATCAATGGCTGGGTCTTCGGAGTCGCCAGCGACTGGAACGACGTCGCCGGCACCAGCTTCCTCGACTACTGCATCGAGTGGGAGTTCGAGGTCCTGTTCGCCGATGGCTTCGAGTCCGGCGACACGGTGGCGTGGACGAGCACGCAACAGGGGCGAAGTCCAGATCGCCCGACTTCGGATTCGGAGTAGCGGGCTCCTTCGCGAGTCGAAGCT